>JADLHV010000041.1 GCA_020848595.1 Bacteroidia bacterium | reverse complement strand
TATTTAATAAATGGGATTCACCTTTAATTTTTAGTTTAAGCACATTGTGGTTAGGCGTTTTAATTTTTGTTGGACTCAATATGTATAGAAAGACAACAGGTCTAGCAGTATTAAGCAAGACTTCTTTGCTTTTGTATCCATTTCTAATTTCGGCATTTATTAATGTTTTGTATACTTTAAATATTGGTACTGGTTTTTTTTATATTTTATTGATTTCTCCAATGGTGGTAATTCTAACCAATAAATTTTTTACCGCAAAAAATGAATCTAAATTTAATGCATATATAGGGATTGGATTTGCTAAATATTTGGGAATATCGGGTATTATGACTCTTATGTTCTTGATTTGCCTTATTTTTTTAATGACTCCCTTGTTTTATATTATTAGAATGGTTTTAGAGTTAAATATCGATTTATCGGATGATATGTTTCAGCAAGTGATGACAACTTTTTCATTCTTTACTGTGCTTGCATTTTCATCTGTTATAATCATATTTATTGTCGTTCAAAGCGCTTTCTTAACTTTTACATTTAAAGAGATTCAAGACGCCAATGGATTAAAAGAAAGCATTACTCAAATTGGTAAATCTAGAAAGGCATATGGGATTGAAACGGAGTAGTTTTATAGCAATATTTAGTTTAATATTCTGTTCAATGACAGCGCAGTCGGTAATTGAATTAGAAGAAGATACTGAAAGCTCAACGCAAACAAGTAATTTAGAGAGTGTTTTAGAAAAAAAATACAGCACCCAATTCTTTAAGGATACAGAAATTTACCATTTGACTCATACTAAACAAAAGAGTCAACTGGATAAGGCCTATTGGGAGTCTCTGTATAGAGATGTCGATTTTGAAGATGATACGAGTCAGAAAAAGGAAAAGAAGAAAGCGGAAAAGAAAAGTAGATCAAAAACGACAACAAGAACAAGTCCCAAATTTAGCGGAGGCAATATGACAGCTGTTTGGTATCTTATGTCTATAGTACTAATGGCTGTTGTAGTTTGGTACATTCTGAGATATTTAAATTTTAATAATATAAAAAATACAGAAGCCGATTTGGCCTATCTAATTGATGATAGTCTACCTGATGAAGATGCCTTAAGAAAATCGGATTTGAAGACACCATTTGAAGAAGCATATAAAAATGGAAATTATAAATTAGCATTTAGAATTAGATATTTAGATATTTTAAAATTGCTAATGAAACGTAATCATATTCTCTATAAAAAAGAAAAAACAAATTTAGAATATCTATTACAAGTTTCATCACAACCTTACTATCCAATCTTTAACAAATTAACCTTATCATTCGACACTATTTGGTATGGAGATTTGTTGCCTAACAAAAGTGATTTTGACCTTTTATTTTTAGATTTTAATCAATTAGAAAAGGAGGTTTTAAATGCGTAATGAACGCTTATATATAGGGCTATCAATTTTACTAATTTTTGGTCTCATAGCTTATGTGTACTTTAGGTCACAGGAGGGCCCCAAAAAATATACTTGGCTTAAGACGTACCGAGATGGGGAGGTTCAGCCTTACGATTTTGGGAAGTTTAAAAAACTTATAAGTCATGATGTTAAACAGTTTAAAATTTTAGATAAAGAAATTAAATACAGTTTAGATGACCATAAACAGGATGGAAGAGGCACATTTTTATTCATAGGAGAAGAATTCTATATTACCCCATCGGAATTAGAGTCCTTATTAGGGTTTGTAAAAAGGGGAAATAAAGCTATTATTATTTCAGAATCACTTCCGGATTTGCTCTTATCGGTTTTAAGTAGTCGCTATAGCAAATTTTCATTAGAGAGATTTGATGCCCCATCGGTGATTATACAATCTACAAATGATTCTTCAGAATTAAAGCATTATAATTTCAGTTTTAGAGGATTTAAAAATCAAAACGAAGTAATTAATTGGAATTGTTTAAGAGATAGTAATCAAACAAATCTAGATGTGAATGCGTATTCGTATCTAACAGAAAGCACTATTAATGGGTATTTTAACCAAGTGTTATTTAAAAGAGGAGATGGAAAAATTGCATTGAATACGACACCAGTTTTATTTACTAATTATGCTTTATTTAGCGATACAGGTTTCCAATATATTGATGAGATGTTATCGGATTTGAAATCAGATTATATTTATTACGATATATATTCTAGAACCTACAAACCCGAATCATCATCAATGCAGAAGAATTCGGATTCACCTTTATCTTATATATTAAAACAGAAATCGTTTAGAGCAGCGTGGTATTTGTTTATCGTGATGGTAATATTGTTTCTCTTATTTAAAGCCAAGCGCATTCAAAAGATAATTCCAGTAATAGAACAAAAACGCAATACAACGGTTGGAGTTGTTGAAACATTAAGCGGATTATTTTATAATCGAGCAGATCATAGACAGATGGCAATAACAAAGATGCAGTTATTTCTTTTCTTTATTCGTCATAAATTGTCTGTGCCTACTAATGAATTAAATTCAAGAACTATTAAACTAATAAGTGCAAAAACAAATGTTTCAGAGGGACTTCTTGAAGAGATATTTGATTACTATAAGAATAGAATCGAGACAACAGATCATTTACCAGCCGAATCTTTGATGAAATTTTACAATTTAATCAATCAATTTTATAAAACATATAATAAGAAATAATAATATAGATAATATTTATGGACAATCAATCATTACCAATTGACGAGCAAAACAAAGAAAGAGAACTTTTAAATTTAGAACCAGTTCGCTTAGGAGTTGAGCGCATAAAGCACGAAATACATAAAGTTGTAGTAGGTCAAGATGAAATGATAAACCTACTAATAGCAGGATTATTTGCTGGCGGACATGTATTGATAGAAGGTGTACCAGGAATAGCAAAAACATTGACGGTAAATTTACTAGCCAAGACAATGAATCTTGATTTTAAACGTATTCAGTTTACACCAGACTTAATGCCAGCTGACGTAACCGGGACGAATATTTTTAATATGAAGGAAGGCGATTTTCAATTTAGACATGGTCCAGTGTTTTCGAATTTCGTTTTAATATATGAGATTAATCGTTCACCAGCAAAGACACAAGCCGCATTATTCGAAGTGATGGAGGAAAGACAAGTAACCATAGATGGATACACACATAAACTACCCTCACCATTTATGGTAATGGCTACACAGAATCCAATTGAGCAAGAAGGTACTTATAAGCTACCAGAAGCTCAACAAGACCGTTTTTTGTTTCGAATTAAAATGAGTTATCCGAGTGTTGAAGAAGAATTTCAGATATTAAAGCGCTTTGAGTCTGATTTTAATCAAAATATACAAGATGAAGTTAAAGCCGTTATGTCGATGTTAGAGATACAAGAATGTCGACGTATTGTTCAATTAGTTCATATAAAAGATGATTTATTGACCTATATAGCCAATATAGTTGATCATACTAGGCAAACTGGAGATTTGTTTTTAGGCGCTTCGCCACGTGCTTCATTGGCAATTGTAAAAACTGCTAAAGCAATTGCTGCTATGCAAGGGCGCGATTTTGTAACACCAGATGATATTCGATTTGTAGCTTATCCAGTATTGAATCATCGCGTTGTATTGGCGCCAGATAAGGAAATGGAAGGCTATGAAATTAAAGATGTTTTGAATGATATCTTTACTAAGATAGAAGTTCCACGTTAGATTTATGAAGCATCTATCAGATATATTTTTAAGTTCGAGATTTTTCTGGCTATGTGCTGGCAATGCTATCTTGTTTTGCATTTCTTTTTTTGTTCCAGATTTATATTTTCCAAGCATTTTATGTTTAGCTACTTTGATTGTTTTGAGTATTTCGGATTTAATTTTATTATATCTTTTGAAAGTTCCAATGAAAGCAAAAAGAATTCACTCAGATATTCTTTCATTAGGCGATGATAATAAAGTAGAAATTGAAATTAGAAATTTGTCGTCTCGCAGCCTTAAAATAGATATTATAGATGAATTACCAGAGCAATTGCAAGTAAGAGATTTTAAATTAGTTTGTTCAATTAAGGCTTATGAAACAAAGAGTTTAAAGTATACTATAAAACCAACAACACGTGGCGAGTATTTATTTGGACATATAAACTTATTGCTACATGGTAGTTTGGGACTAAGCATGCGTCGAGTTAGAGTACCAGCGCATATAGGAGTTAAAGTGTATCCAAGTATTTTAAGTATGAAGAAATACGAATTGTACACCTTATCTAAAATAGCGAGATTTCATGGAATAAAAAAAATGCGTCGAATAGGATTAAGTTACGAGTTTGAACAAATTAAGTCGTATGCTCAAGGCGATGACACACGACAAATTAATTGGAAAACGACGGGTAAGCGTCAACAATTAATGATAAACCAATTTGAAGATGAAAAATCACAACCAATTTATAGTATAATCGATAAAAGCAGGAGCATGTTAATGCCGTTTGAAGGTATGAGTTTGATGGATTATGCAATTAATTCGACATTGACTTTAAGCAACGTTGCATTAAAGAAGCAAGATTACGCTGGATTAATAACCTTTAGTGATAAAATTGGGTCAGTTGTAAAAGCAGATAGACGACATGGTCAATTACAAGGTATTTTAGAAGCATTATATGCCCAAAAGGAAAGAAATTTAGAAGCTAATTATGAGTTGTTATACTATGGTATAAGGAATATGATAAAGACACGAAGTTTAATTTTTTTATATACCAACTTCGAGAGTTTATATGGACTTCAAAGAGCATTACCGATATTAAGGAAAATCAATCAGAATCACCTTTTAATCGTCATTTTTTTCGAGAACAGCGAATTAGAGACTATGAAAAACAGGGAGGCCAAAGATTTAAAAGGTGTTTACACCCATATTTTAGCAGAGCAAAGTATTAATGACAAGCATCAGATTGCACAGGAACTCAACAATATTGGTATTCAGTGTTTATTAACAAAGCCAGAGGACCTTACCTTACATACAATAAACAAGTATTTAGAGATGAAATCGAGAGGTATGATTTAGACGTACTAGATAATATTGTGAGCCTAGTCATTAACTCTTTATCATGAAAACATTTTAAAAGAGGACACGTATTTGAATTATTAGAGTTTTGTATTGCACCTATTTCTACCGGGCGCCATTTCTGAAGCTGTTGTAAATAATTAGTAACCAGAATTAGCACTAAAAACTCTATTACTTTAATAGATCCAAAACATTTATACCCGCTCCGAAAGCAGGCTGATGGCGCTTACTTTTCTTTACTCGCAAGCTCGTGAGACCGCTGCGCTTAGTTTGTTTCCTTTTCTTTTCAACCCAGGATGTGTGCTAGAGGTTCGTTATGAGAGTGCAAAACCAAAAGCCACGATGCATTTCACGAAAAAGGCATAGCAGCGCTACGGCGCATGAGTGAAATGCACTTGTTTCATCGTGGCTGAAGGGTTTGTGCTCGTAATAGAACTTCTAGTACATTTCCTGGGTTATACAAAAAGAAAAGGAAATGCCCCCACGGCATGAGTGGTCGAAATCTAAAAGAATTATGCACTAAATATAGTTGAGCACTAACGTTTAGGAACAAAATTTTCACCCAAATAAAAAAAAAGGCATGAGTGGTTGAAAACAAAGAATGCTAGCACCATACATCTTTATGCACTAAGTTTAGAATCAAAAATTTCACCCTATCCCCAACTTAACGAAGTGATCTCACGAGCTTGCGAGTAAAAAAAAGGGCATGAGTGGTTGAAATCTAAAAGATTTGTGCACTGAACATAGTTGAGCACTAATATCCAAAATCAAAAGTTTCACCCTATCCTATAAAAAGGGCATGACTGGTTAATAACTAAAAGAATTAAGCACTAAGCATACTTGTGCACTCTAAATCAATATAAAAGAAATGATTCAAAACTAAAATAAACAAACTTAAAGTCAAATTGAATACAACAAGTGTCTATTTTAATGGTTATTGACAGCAAAAACACAGGTTATTTTATTCAATCGACTACTTGTTAAGTGTCATAATTAGGTAAAAAAACTAGTAAATAGACCTTAATCGCAAGAATTTTGTTTAAGAAAGGACTTGTTAACACATTTTCAACATAGTAAAAATCAAGTAATTGAGTAAAATTTGATTAAAGTTTGAAAAATTTTATGAAAAAAATTGAGTTAGATAGTATTAAATACTTAAAAATTTTCTCATCTTTGCAATCGGAAAAAGTAAAAACATCGTTGATATTTTTTCCAACATACAGATGAGAGATAACACAAATACACATAATTATGGATACACAATTCAAAACACCTTCTTACCAAGGCAGAACGCAGACTAAACGCAGAACAGATAGTCTGACTCGCAAAATCAATTTTATCATCGTCCATTTCCTGAATTTAAACTTAGGCTTATAGTCGGTATTTAAAAATTTTGTTTGGTAACTGGGATAAGTAATGTTTAATGAGAAGTTAAAAAAGCAGATCATTGAGGTTTGGAACAATCATGTTTCAGCCATCAAGACTGACAAGGATGAAGAAGGCAATGCCATCAATACCATTGATGACAGCAGGCTTCATGCTATAGAAGTCGTGAAAATTATCATGCAAAATTTTCTCAAAGGTGATTTTAATGTATTAGAATTTAAAAACGCCTTAGATAGCTACAATAAACATAATAATTTATGGGGTTTCACAGCCAGAATGGGTCAAATGTATTTTAATTTACTCATTAAGACTAATGAGCAAAATATTGATAAATTAACCCTTTTACTCCGAGAACTAATAGTAGAGCCACGCAATCTAAGAGATGCACTTTCTAAAATAGATACTTTAGAAAAATTTACACAAGGTATATATTCAAAAGCAAAAGACAAACATAATGCCCCATATCCTGGAGCAGTTGGATTTTTCTTATCATACTTTTGGCAAATGTATAACCACCAAAAATGGCCTATACTTTACAACACTTTAATGAGTGCTTTTAAAGAATTAGGTGTTTGGGAAGATCAAAAAACACAAAAAGAAACTTATGAAGCCTATTATAGAGTTTACAATGAAATAAAAGATACTGTTGAAGAAGTTTCGACACGTATAATTTCATTCTGGGATATTGAACATGCTTTCTGGAATTTTAAACTCAAGCCAGTACATAAACCAATTGCGGTTTCAAAATCAAATGAAGCGGCTTCACCTATTGCAAAAACAGATGTAACATCGAAAGTTGCTGCTGAATTGCATGACACTAAAGAGCCTAATGAAGCTATAGATATTAGAGAATACATTATACCGCGATTGAGTAGATTGTTAGAGGAAGAGCAAAAACAAGCTGATACACCTGCAAATTTGCCCAATTTCGCTAGCATGGTTGCAGAAACCTTTGCTCAATTAGATTTTGATGTACTCACAATGGATACAAAAGGATATAATAACCCTTTAGCAGTTCTTAAATTTAGAGAAGAAAATATTGCCTTTTTAGTGGATGCTCAAGAAGATAGTAATGACTATTTTAATATAGATAGACGTATTGTAAAAGATTATATTAATAATCAATGTCAAATACTTAGAAGAGAAGGTTATAAAAAGATTGGGTATTTTGTAATAAGTAAGAATTTTGAGAGTCATTATCAAGATTTTGTATCCTATATTCAATGGAATACAGAGGTTAAGAAAATGACCTTATTGAGCGCTGAAGCTCTTTTATATATTCTGGCCTACAAGATTAAGCACAGAGCACCTTTGATTTCCTTAATTGAGAAAGTCTCAGGTTTTTCTATGCAAGTAGGCACACATAACATCGCTAATGAGTTAGATAGTTGAGGTAACTATAATTGTTAATTTGAGTAGCGCCGTACCGTCAAGTACGGCGCATTTTTTTGTCAATAATTATAGAGTAGTGCCAATAATTAACTATTTTTGTTTCTAGTACTATGTTTCTATGAAGAGGACACTACTTTTTTCTATTCTTGCCTTTGTAACTTTGAGTCTTCTACATGCTCAAAATTCCTCTTTAGTTTACTACAATTCCTTCACCTCAATAAATAAGCCGATACTAAAAGGTACTGGTTCATTTACCATCGAATTTCTTATCAAAACGTACACAGCTTCAGATAACCTATTTGGTCCCAATCCATTGTGTATTGTTGATATCAGTAACTCTAGCAATTTAAGTGGTAGATTTCAATTGAGGTGTGGTTA
>JADLHV010000040.1 GCA_020848595.1 Bacteroidia bacterium | reverse complement strand
ATTTAAATACCCAATTAATATTAGTAAGGAAATGAGACGATTAAAATTATTATTATTATTTGTTTGTATTGCAAACGTTTTAACTTCAAAAGCAAAAATAATCTTGCACCCAGTAAGTGAATTTGGATTTGGAGTCGATATGAGTCAGTTTAATTATTATCTTACCAGTCATCGAGTTGGTCTGAATTTAGGTGTCGGAGCAAATTATAAACCTTTTCAATTTTTGAAGTTTAATGTAGCGGGTTATATCAATGATGTTAGCGATATGAGAGGGAATTATTTCAGTCAACTTGAATCATATAGGTCTATTGGTAATTGTGTAAAATTAGGTCCAGAGCTCAGTATAAAAGTTTCTCAATCTCCGAGAAATAAAAGATTGACTTGGGGTTATGATTTTTGTTTGTTAAATTTTAGAGAGCAAGGGCGATTTGAATTAAATGATACGTATTGGGATCCCTATAATCTGTCGTTTAATACAGGAACTAAAAGTCACACTTTAACACAATTTACAATAGGTTATCAGCAAGAATGGAAGCATATACAATTTAAACTTCAGTTATATGAAATTTTAGAAAAGTCATCTAGTAAAATAGATAGAAATAATAGCGTATTGGAAGATTACGATCCGATGTTTGTTCCAGGTTTTGGCTATAAAAGAGCTGGAATAAATGTCTTTATTTATTATAGATTCTATTAGAATTTAATTGAAAATTATATTACACTAAGCACATAAAAAGCAACAATAGCAGTAATAAAATTATTCTACCACATTAACATTAGCTGCTTCAAACTCTTTAGTTTTAGAATTATAACGATTTCCTTTTTCCATAATATGAACAATCATATTTTCGATAGAGATAGGTTGACCTTCGTCAATATCAGCGATATTATTATGTTTAATATGTCTACCATCAATAATTACAACAGCGCCACTGCCGATAGCTTCCATTTCATGTCCATTTCTAATGATAACGCCAGTGTCTTCTCCAAGTCCGATACCAATTGCAGAAGGATTAGCAGCAACAGCTTGAGCTAAACGTGCAAAGCGTCCTCTTTTATTAAAATGCGAGTCAATAATAACGTCTTTAATAAAAGCAAGTCCAGTAGTTATCTTAACTTCACCTTTTAAATGTGCATCAGTAGCATTTCCTTGGTAGATCATTGTATTAGACATTGCCATTGCGCCAGCGCTAGTACCAGCTATAATAAAGTGTTCGTTTTCGTAACGCTTATGGAGAATTTCGAGGAATTCTGTTCCGCCAAAAATTGAAGTTAGGCGAAGTTGATTTCCGCCACTGAACATAATAACATCGCAAGCCAGTAAACGATCGCTATATTCTTTCATCATAGCATCTTCACGGTTTCTGATTTTCATATGACCAACATTTGAGCAGCCTAGTTTACCGAAAGCATCTAAGTAGTTTTCACCAACTTCATCAGGTATTTGCGAGGCAGTTGTAACGACTTCAATTCGAGCATTAGTATTGCCAATTTCGTTAACAATATTTTTGAGAATACCTATTTCAAAAAAGTTCAGATTATTTCGAGAAATTATTCCCAGTTCGAGGTCGGTGCCTTTGTCTTCGGCACCACCAACCGATATAAGAGTGCCCTTAGGCTCGTTTTTATGCATGTAATGACTTGAATCTAAACTGCAAAGTTAGTGAATTGTTAACGAATAGCTATAATAGAATATTGTCAAAATACTGACAAGGTGTCAAAAATAAATGTCACTTTTGATAGAGCTGTCAGTGAAAATGCCATTGGCACACTTAGTGATAGGGTAGAGATAAAATATCATAATACAAATCATATGAACATAAAACCATTAGCAGACAGAGTATTGGTAGAACCAGCATCTGCAGAATTGAAGACAGCGGGAGGTATTATTATACCCGACACGGCAAAAGAGAAGCCACAAAGAGGCATAATCGTAGCAGTAGGCGCCGGTAAAAAAGATGAGCCTATGACATGTAAACCTGGAGATGCTGTATTGTATGGCAAGTACGCTGGTACAGAAATTACAGTAGAAGGGAAAGACTACTTAATTATGAGAGAAAGCGACATTTTCGCTATTATTTAATTAAAATAAAAAACAACAAATAGTAAAAGTATAAAAATGGCTAAATCAATTCATTTTAACATAGAAGCTCGCGAAGGACTGAAACGCGGGGTTGACGCTTTGGCAAATGCTGTAAAAGTGACATTAGGACCTAAGGGAAGAAACGTAGTAATAGGGAAAAAATATGGTTCACCAGCTGTAACAAAAGATGGTGTTTCTGTAGCAAAAGAAATTGAACTCGAGAATGAAATCGAGAACATGGGAGCACAAATGGTGAAAGAAGTTGCAAGTAAAACAGCAGACTTAGCAGGAGATGGAACAACAACAGCAACAGTACTTGCACAAAGTATTGTAACAACTGGATTAAAAAATGTTGCAGCAGGAGCGAATCCAATGGATTTGAAACGCGGTATAGATAAAGCTGTTATCGCAACCGTTGAAGCATTGAAAGGCTTATCTAAAGGTATTGGCGATGACAATAAAAAAATTGAGCAAGTTGCTACAATTTCGGCAAATAATGACAGTGCAATTGGAGGTTTAATAGCAGAAGCTATGCAGAGAGTAGGTAAAGATGGTGTCATTACAGTTGAAGAAGCTAAAGGTACAGATACTACAGTAGAAGTAGTAGAAGGTATGCAGTTCGATCGCGGATATCAATCAGCTTATTTTGTAACTAATACAGAAAAGATGGTTGCCGACCTAGAAAGTGCTTATATCCTGATTTTTGATAAAAAAGTGAGTAATATGAAAGATTTACTTCCAGTTTTAGAGAAAGTTGTTCAAACTGGTAAACCACTTTTAATTATTAGTGAAGAAGTAGAAGGTGAAGCATTAGCCACCTTAGTAGTAAATAAAATTAGAGGTTCTTTAAAAATTGCTGCAGTTAAGGCTCCAGGCTTTGGCGATAGAAGAAAAGAAATGTTGCAAGATATAGCAGTATTAACTGGTGGAACCGTTATAAGCGAAGAGCAAGGTAGAAAACTAGAAGATGCTACTATGGAAGATCTAGGAAGAGCAGATAGTATCACTATAGATAAAGATAATACGATTATAGTTGGAGGAGCAGGTCAAAAAGATGCTATTGAAGCTAGAATCAATCAAATCAAAGCACAAATTGAAAATACTACAAGCGATTACGATAAAGAGAAATTGCAAGAGCGTTTAGCTAAATTGGCTGGAGGTGTTGCTGTTCTTTATATTGGTGCTGCAAGTGAAGTTGAAATGAAAGAGAAGAAAGATAGAGTTGATGATGCGTTACATGCAACTAGAGCAGCTGTCGAAGAAGGTATTGTGCCAGGAGGAGGAATAGCTTATATTAGAGCTATTGAATCTTTAGATAAGTTAAAAGGTGAAAATGATGATGAAATGACTGGTATTGCTATTATTAAAAGAGCGTTAGAAGAGCCATTACGTCAAATTATTGCGAATGCTGGAGGAGAAGGTTCTATCATCGTTCAAAAAGTTAAAGAAGGAAAAGACGATTTTGGATACAATGCACGTACAGAACAATACGAGAATTTAATCAAATCTGGTGTCATAGACCCTACTAAAGTAAGTCGTGTTGCGTTAGAAAATGCGGCATCTGTAGCTGGAATGATATTAACAACAGAATGTGCTTTAGTTGAGATTAAAGAAAAAGAAGCTCCGCATAGCCATGGTGCTCCAGACATGGGTGGAATGGGTTATTAATTCTTAAATACATATTTTAAAGAAGGCTATTGCAGGGATGTAATAGCCTTTTTTTATTGCTTAAAATTTTATTAAAATACACCTGCTAGGTTGTATAATAAAGAATTGAACTGTTTCAATTTGAAAAGAAACTGATTCATTAATCGATTGAAAAGTCATAATAAATAGCAGTTGTAACTAAATTGGATGTTGAAATGAAGTAGGATCCAGGTTGCTTAAATTACTCTAAAATACACCTGCTAGGTTGTATAATAAATGAAAGTACTGTTTCAATATGAAAAGAAACTGATTCATTAATCGATTGAAAAGTCATACTAAATAGCAGTTGTGTCTATATTGGGTGTAGAAATGAAAGAGGATTCAGGTTGCTTAAATTACTCAAAAAATGCACCTAAAATACACCTGCTAGGTTGTATAATAAATGAAAGTTCTGTTTCAATATGAATAGATACTGATTCATTATTCAATTGAAAAGTCATACTAAATAGCAGTTGTGTCTATATTGGATGTTGAAATGAAGGTGGATTCAGGGTGTTTAAATTACTT
>JADLHV010000039.1 GCA_020848595.1 Bacteroidia bacterium | reverse complement strand
TTGGTGAAATCAGACAACCAGAGTCAGATTTTATATTGATTCCGCGCCATTCATCAGAGAATAGAAAATACATACCATTTGGCTTTTTTACCAAAAACTTCATTGTCAGTGATTCTTGTTTTGCAATTCCAAAGACTACTCTATTCCATTTTGGGATTCTGTCTTCTGAAATGCACATGGCGTGGGTTAGATCTGTTTGCGGTAGGTTGGAGAGTCGTTTTCGCTACTCAAAAGATATTGTTTACAATAACTTTCCTTGGCCCCAAGACATACCGAAACAAAAAGTACAAGGCGTTGAAAAATTAGCAGAACAGATACTAAAAGTGCGTATGCGTTATCCAGATAGCTCATTGGCCGACTTGTATGATCCGCTAACTATGCCAACCGATTTGGTTCGAGCGCATCAAGATTTAGATAAGTTTATTGACAGTTGCTATCGCCCCTTACCATTTTCTTCCGAAGCAAAGCGCATGGAATTCCTGTTTGAACTCTACGAAAAATATACGGCAGATTTGTTTACTAAAGAAAAAGTGAAGAGAACGAAAAAGAAGTTAGTTTAATATTAAATCCCTTAGCTAGTGGCCAACTCTTGTTTGATCAATGATTATTATAGTTGGAATTTAAATAATTGAAAATTGTTAGAAACTTAATCTTTAGATATTATGAATAGATATAAAAATTCAGGTGGCAATTCTGGGGTTCATGCTTATGAAATTGGCCAGGACTACATTGTGGTATGGTTTAATGCAGGTGGCAAGTCATACACTTATAGTTATGGTAAAGCAGGTCGGCAGCATGTTGAAAATATGAAGGAATTAGCGATAAATGGACAAGGTTTGAATAGCTACATTATGAAAAATGTGGCTAAAATGTTCGACTAAAGAAACTTAAATTTTAGTGTTTAGAAAACTTAAAAGATCATTATGAGACTGAAAGCTATTAAGCTCAAAAATTTTAGAGGTTATAGAAATTTAACACCTGTAAATCTCAACGATCTTTCTGTCTTTATAGGAAAGAATGATTCTGGTAAATCATCAATTCTCGAAGCACTAGAAATATTCTTTAATAACTCAATCGTTCGCATTGAAAAGGAAGATTTGAATGTTGATGCTAAAGCAAATGAAGAAAACAAAATTGAAATAACGTGCGTTTTTAACCAACTTCCTTCACAACTTATTATTGATGCTGCCAATCCCACAACACTTACAAATGAATATTTATTAAATAACGATGGAGATTTAGAAATTAAGAAAGTTTATACTTGTGGGGCAGGCAATCCAAAAGAGCAAGTTTATTTGATAGCCAACCACCCTACAATTAATAATGGTAATGACTTATTATTATTAAAAAAGACAGAATTAAGAGCGCGAGCAACCCAGCTTGGCATACCTGCTGCTAATTATAATGGAAATATCAACTCAACAATTCGAACTGCGATCTGGAATTCATTTCCTGAATTGAACTTAGGAAGTAAAGAAATTCAGGTTGACAAAGAGGAGGCAAAAGAGGCCTGGGAATATCTAAAAAAGTGGATGCCGCAATTTGCTCTCTTCAAGTCAGACAGAGAAAGTAATGATGCAGACAAGGAGATAACAGACCCAATGAAAATAGCCGTTAATTCAGCAATTGCAGAATTATCTGTAGAACTTGAATTAATTCAAGAGCGAGTAATGAGTAAGGCCATTGAAGTAGCGAGTAGAACATTAGATAAGTTAAGAGAAATGAATCCTGCTTTGGCAAGTCAATTAACTCCTGACTTTAAGGCAGAACCTAAATGGGCAAGTCTATTTAGTCTTACTCTCTCAGGCGATAAAGATATTCCGATTAATAAAAGAGGTAGCGGCTTTAGAAGATTGATAATTTTGAATTTTTTCCGTGCGGAAGCAGAAAGAAGAAGAAATGATAATAATTCGAAAGCAATTATCTATGCATTTGAGGAGCCCGAAAATTCGCAGCATCCAGACCATCAAGAAATGCTAATTAAAGCATTTCAAGAGCTAGCAGATAGCAGTAATACTCAGGTTTTTATTACAACTCATAACCCAGCATTAGCAGGATTGGTGAATGAAAACGACTTAAGACTAATTACTTTAGATGCACATGATAATGTAGTTGTCTTGGATAATCAGCAGAATATAATGAAATCTATTGCTGATACTTTAGGAATGTTGCCAGAGCCTCTTAAACCGAAATTACTTATCTGTGTAGAAGGACCACATGATGTAACTTTCTTTAATACCATATCTGCAATCATACATATAAATAGAAATGATTTACCTGACCTTTCAACAGATACTAGAGTAGCTATTTTTCCATTAGGTGGTGGCACATTGAAGGATTGGGTTACTAACGATTATCTGCATGGTTTAGAAATACCTCAATACCATATTTACGACCTAGACGATCCTGTAAATCCCCCCTATCGGAATGCTAGAGATTTGGTAAGAGCAAAAGGCGGGCAAAACTGGGCAGAATTAACTGCGAAAAAGGAATTAGAGAATTATATAGATCCAAGTTGTATACAAGTAGCTTTTGGCTTTCCTATAGCTTTCGGAGATATGGACGATGTTCCAGAATTGGTAGCAAGAATACAACACAATCAAAATAGTCCTAATCCTTGGATTGGATTGGATGAGGATTATAAACGGAAAAAAATCAGTAAAGCAAAACGAAGATTGAATAATGATGTAGCTCGCTTAATGACATGGCCCCAGATTCAAGCAGCAGATCCAAATGGTGACTTAATAAGGTGGCTTGAAGCCATACGGGATCGGATTCAATAGTATCTTTTGAAATGAAAAAATGATTGCATTTATTAAAAAACTTAGATCAATTTAAAACAAAAAAATATAACAATGTCGAGCCCCACACAAATCAAATGCCCTAACTGCGGTACTTCA
>JADLHV010000038.1 GCA_020848595.1 Bacteroidia bacterium | reverse complement strand
TCAGCATGAGCAGAGTCTTGTTGATCTCTTGTATTTCCACCTGTTAAATCCCAATAATTGAGTAATGGCAGTCCATTATTTATAGTAGAATTAGATTCAAAAGTGAAGAAATTACCGACTAGACATTGGTCTGTATCATTAGTTATAATATCAGCCACTGGATGTTCATTGACCAAACAAGCAAGGACATTAGTGTCTTTACAACCATTAGAATGCCAATTAATTTGAGTCACTTGATATATTCCATCTGCCGCATAAGTATGGGTTAATGAATCAATATTATTAAAAATTGGAGTACCATCACCAATATCAATACTTTTAAAAGTTATACTGCCAGTTTGAGCATTAGTTTCCGATTTGATTTCATAGAAATTACCGACTAAACATTGTATGGTATCATTAAATACAGTTTTAATATTAGGCGTTTCTAGGATATTGACTTGCAAAGAGACAGAATCTCTACAACCCAAATTAGATATAGCCGTTAATCTTGGATAGTAATACGTGTAATAAGGGAAAAATGAGTGCGTCGTATTTGGATTAGTTAATGTGTCATTTTGTGTAAAATCATCCCATGCCCAAACATAAGAAGTAATACTTCCTGAACTTATAGAACTAGTCACATTAAAATTGTATCGATTGAATTTGTAACATTGACTATCATTTGGAACAGAGTATGAAATATTTGGTTTTGGATAGATGGTTAAATTGCTATCAGATGTGAAACAAGAAAACGCTGGATTAGTTGAAGTTACGCGCACTTTAAATCTAGTTCCAGGTAAAGTAGATAAAGGAATTTCTAACAATTGAGTAGCAAGAATAGTATCAGTGATAGTGGCTAATGTTAAAGGAGAACCAAATAGTCCATTAGAATCAGATAATTCTATTTTAAAGACATTTCCACTATTAAAGTACAGACCATTTTTTGTAAAACTAACTGTAAAATTACCACCTGGGCATATTGCTTTAGGTGTAAAATGGACTTGTAAACCTTGATTGTTTTCTGAGCTAAGACTCGAGCTTAATTCTGCAGGCAATAGAAGTCTAGCACGCACCCAAGTTGCCGACATAGAACCTATACCAGAATTCATTATTCCTAAGGCAACATGATTAGTGCCGGCCAAAGCTGGAGTAGCTCCAATTGTTTGAGTGCCTCCAGAAGGGAATCCACCAGTAGCGGTATTGGTTGCACCCCATTTTAATGACCAAAAACCATTAGAACGAGCTGTTCCAGAGCTATTATCTGCTCCATTGTAACTAGCTCCAGAAGGTGCTACTTGAATGGTATTGAAATTATTGCCAGAAGTGGTATTGGTAAACATGGAAACACCATTGAATGTTCCAGAATTTAATAGAGCAATACTAGGCGAATTACCTGTATTAGCAGTGACTTTAGATTCGATAACCAAAGGTCCAGTAAAAGCAATATTCGATCTAAGAATATTATCACCAGCAGCAGCAGTACTCGTTGTAATTAATCCACCTGCCACAGTTATAGTACTAGAACCTGGAGCTGTTCTGTAAGAAGTCCATTTAGTAGTATTAAGCGCACTGCCCGAAAAATCGTCAAAAAACTGAAAGGTACTATCGCCGTTTTGGTAGGCGGTTGCACAATAATTGCCATAATAAAGATGAATTGTTGCATTAGTACTGGCACCAATAGAAGGAATTTTTACCCAAATAACCGTAGTGGTGGTATTTAAATTGCTATCTATCCAATAATTCAGCAAATTACAGGAACCATCTGTAAATCTTATATCATCGCCATTTGCTAGCATTTTTCCTGCAGATATAAGTGCCTGTGTATTAAGAATTATCTTAACAGGTTGGTTGGTATAAGCAGATGAATTTGAATTTGTTACTGTTACACTTCTGTTATAGCTCCAGCCCGGAAGACAGGTAACTGCATGAAGTAAATGAACAGTAGAAAATAAAAATAATAAGATGAGTAAACGTCTTGTCATATATGTGCGTCGTTCAGTTGTTTAAAAATTAGATAAGTCTACGAAAATACGTAAAAAAATCGAATTCTAAAAACCCTGAAAACACTACCACAACTGAGTATTATCGAAGTTCCCAGAACTCATAAGAAGTAAGACACATCTTTGACCTGAAACGTTGCTTCGAAATTTTGTAATTTTTTCTTTTAAATCATTAATTTGACTAATAGCTTCTGTTTTACTGCCGAAACATTTTTCAATATATTGATTATCAAGTACATCCATTTTTTTGGATTCGAATACATGGGGATTGAAATACACAAGTTCTTGGTCTGCTTTTTCCATAGATTGTGCATAATGTGGTAAAAAATCTTTGTTTAAACTGCTAAAAGTATGCAATTCGAATACGGCAATTATGTACGCATCCGAAAATCTCGACCGAACTGCTTCAACTGTTGCTTTAAGTTTACTTGGAGAATGAGCAAAATCCCGGAAAACAATTAGTTCCGAATCTTCGTGGACTTTCTCTAATCTTTTTGAGGTGCCTTTAAATGTTGCTAGTGCTTTATAAAATTCATGTTCCTTGATACCAATGAATTCGCAAACTTTTCGCGCACCTTCTGCATTTTGAAGATTGTGTTCTCCAAAAATCTCTAATTCATAACGCTCACTTAATGAAACAACTACATGTCCATTTCGAATATGAAAATGGGGTGTGGAATAAGGTGTGCACTGCACTTTTGCTTCTTTGCTTAAAGCTTCTAATATGGGGTCGCCCGAAAAATAGGCCAAATGGCCTGAATCTTCAATCGAATCGATGAAAATCTTAAATTGTTCAACATAGTTTTCGAAAGTCGGAAATACATTGATATGGTCCCACGCAATGCCTGTAATCATAGCAATTTGGGGCTTGTATTTATGGAATTTCGGAACAGGGTCTAGTGCAGATGTTAGGTATTCGTCGCCCTCAATGACCATGATTGGAGCATCAGAAAATTTAACCATTGTATCAAATCCTTCGAGTTGACTGCCAACTAGGTAATCAAAATCTTTGCCTAGTGTCATTAACACATGCATAATCATAGCCGTAGAGGTGGTTTTACCGTGACTGCCACCAATTACAATACGTGTTTTATTTTTAGCATGTTCATAAACATACTCTGGAAAACTGTATATTTTTATGCCTAGCTCTTTTGCTCTTTGTAATTCAGGATTATCTTTCCGAGCATGCATACCAAGAATAATAAAATCTAAAGTATCATTAATCTTTTCTGGAAACCATCCAAAAGCATTAGGTGCTAATCCATGACGTCTTAACCTCGAAAGAGCAGGATCAAATATCTCATCATCAGACCCAGTAACTTGATAGCCCATCTGATGTAAAGCTATTGCCATATTGTGCATGACCGCGCCTCCACAAGCAATGATATGTACCTTCATATTGGCTGCAATTAAACCAATATCAGTCTAATTTAGAAATCGAGTTGGAAACATGAATCGGTTAATCAGGACACTTTAAATAAATAGAATACATAACCGACAATTTCTTTGAGTAAAATCTCAATATTAGAAATGGCTTTTGCGGTTGGTACTAATAAATTCGCTGGTGTGTAATCTCTTTTTGGATCTCCAAAATGATTGGTGGCAAAAAAATCAGCATCCATTTGATTATTAGTGCATAAACGTGTTCTTGGTATATGCCATGCACTTGTAAATACCAATATCTTTGACTTTACTCCTAAAGAATCTAGAATACGACGACTGAATTGGATGTTCTCTAAAGTGTTTCTACTTTGATTTTCAACTATTATGGCCGAATCGGGTACCCCAATTTCTAATAAAAAATTGTGCACCGCATCGCCCTCTTTGAGTTGTGTATGAAATACGCTAGCATTGCCACTGCTAATCATGATTTTTTTAATCAAACCCTTTTTATAAGCCCTTAAAGCTTGCATTAAACGGTCGTTAGCTTCAAAAAATACAGTTCGATTTAAACTGGTGTCTTCTTTCGAAAATCCACCTAGAACCAGTCCAACTTCATAACTCGAGTCGAGTTCTGTCTTATCTCTATCTTCATAGATTAAAAAAGCTTCATTGACTAAGAAATTATTAGATAAAAGAAACAATAACAAGCTTGCTATTATGAGTCGTCTCTTGCGCTTACTTTCATCTTTTGTCCAAATAGCACTTAAGAGAACGCCTAAAACCCAAATGAGAGGTTTAAGCAAGAAAAGCAGGATTTTTGACAGATAGAAAAACATTTTGTCTGCAAATATGACATTTTTACTGAACTTTTACCAAGGAATGGTATTTGATAACTATACATTAATATTTTAAAAGTTTAAAACAGTATGAGTAAAACAGGATCTATATCAGTTAACACCGAAAACATTTTTCCAATCATTAAGAAATTTTTGTACAGTGACCATGAAATTTTCTTAAGAGAATTGGTTTCTAATGCCGCCGACGCTTGTCAGAAATTAAATACACTTTCTAGATTAGGTGAATTTAAAGGCGAGTTAGGTTCTTTTAAAATTGAAGTTAAACTTGATGTCGAAAATAAAACTCTAACCATTAGTGATAATGGTATAGGAATGACTGAAGAGGAGATTAACAAGTATATCAATCAATTAGCTTTTTCGGGAGCTGAAGAGTTTGTTCAAAAATATAAAGATAAAGCCGATGCCTCAGCGAATGTTATAGGGCATTTTGGACTGGGTTTTTACTCAGCATTTATGGTGGCATCGAAGGTTGAGATACAATCTTTGTCTTATAAAGAAGAATCTAAAGCCGCTAAATGGGAATGTGATGGCAGTACTCAGTTT
Organism: Bacteroidia bacterium; assembly: GCA_020848595.1. Lineage (GTDB taxonomy): Bacteria > Bacteroidota > Bacteroidia > NS11-12g > UBA955 > JABMMZ01. The sequence goes on along the minus strand of JADLHV010000038.1, from coordinate 3,318 downwards.
AAAATAACAAAAGGTAAACTCAAGGAAAGAGGAACTGATATTATATTATATCTAGCCGAAGACAGTATTGAATTTAATGATACATTTAAAATCAAGTCTTTACTCGATAAATACTGCCGTTTTCTTCCTATTCCAATTGAATTTGATGGTAAAATTATTAATGAAGAAAAACCTTTATGGCTCAGTAAACCTACAGATTTAAAAGACGAAGATTATATTAAGTTTTATAATACTTTATATCCTTTTGCTGAAGCACCTTTATTCTGGATTCATATTAATGTTGATTATCCTTTTAATCTAACTGGAATTTTGTATTTCCCTAAAGTTGAAAGTGCTATAGAAGCCGAAAAACACAAAGTACAATTATATAGCAATCAAGTATTTGTTACAGATAATGTACGCGATATTCTACCAGAGTTTTTAATGTTATTGCACGGGGTTATAGATTCTCCAGATATTCCTTTAAACGTATCAAGAAGTAGTTTACAAAGTGATTCTAATGTAAAGAAAATCACGTCTCATATTTCCAAGAAAGTTGCCGATAAACTCTTCGATTTGTTTAAAGCAGATAGAGTAGATTTCCAGGCTAAATGGCCTAATATCGATTTGTTTGTAAAATATGGTATGTTGAGTGATGAGAAATTTGCTGAGAAAACGAAGGATTTTTGTTTATTAGAAAACACCAAAGGCGAATATGCAACCATTAATGAGTACATAGAAAAGATTAAAAGCAATCAAACGGATAAAGATGGTAATACAGTTTTATTGTATACCAACCATTCTGAAGAACAGCATGCTTATGTTAGTGCTGCTAATTCTAGAGGCTATGATGTTTTAAAATTTGAGGGTCCATTAGACAGTCACTTTACTTCATATTTAGAGCGATTGCAAGAAAAGACTCAGTTGCGAAGAGTCGATTCTGATGCCATAGATAAACTTGTGCCTAAAGAAACTACCACTGTAGCTTTACTTAACGAAGAAGAAGCGACTCAATTAAAGAGTTTATTTGAAAAAGTGAATGAGAATAATGAGTTAACTTTTGAAACCAGTGCTTTATCACCTGAGGATAATTTAATTACAGTAACAGAAAGTGAATTCGACAGAAGAATGCGAGAAATGAGTAAGATGGGTGGTTACGCAATGTTCGGACAATTAACTCAATCTTATAAAACTATATTGAATACCAATCATCCAAAGGCTAAAAAAATGGTAAGTGGAGACGAAAATGCAGATCAATTAGCATCGAAAGCCCTTAAATTAGCTTTACTTTCTAAGGGTTTACTGAAATGAGAAAAATTAACACAGTTTATAAATTCGGAAATGGAAAATTTATAAACATGATAAATCCTATATAGAGATTGCTAAAATCGATTTAGTAATCTGCGATGTGGATTTTAAATTTGTAGACTTAAAATAATAAATATTTTTTTTGAACCAATAATCATAAGAACAACATGGCAAAACATTTCACAGATTCGAGTTGGGAGCAAGACGTACTTAGCTCAGACAAACCAGTACTGGTAGATTTTTGGGCTGAGTGGTGCGGACCTTGCCGCATGATCGGACCATTAGTAGAAGAACTTTCATCCGAATATGAAGGCAAAGCATTGATTGGAAAACTCAATGTTGATGAGAATCCTGGCGTTGCATCTAAGTATGGCATTCGCAGTATACCTACACTTTTAGTGTTTAAAGGCGGTCAAGTCGTTGACAAAATCGTTGGCGCAGTGCCTAAGACTATGTTGGCTCAAAAAATTGATGCTCAGCTGAACTGATTTCGTTTTATAATTAGAATGATGAATATGGGACTCTCTTTATGATTGTCCCATATTTTTTTGCCTTAATTTTTGATTCTTTTCTAAATTTTTCTCTGAATTCTCCTTTCATTAAGTTCAAAAGATTCAATATTAATTTAGATTTCAATAGTTTAATTTTGTCTTTTTAAAATTTGTTAGAATGCGATTAAGTTTATTGGGATTCTTTTCGTTTTTTGTCTCTGCTCTTTATGCTCAGGTTTCTAATACTGGCATGACAAACGCTTACGATACACTCAAAAAGGGGAAATTGTCTATTGGTGGATATGCGGATGTTTATTATGGTTACGACTTTAATAGCCCAAGTAATTCTGAAAGACCTTATTTTGTTTCGTCCAATAGACATAATGAAGTAACTGTAAATTTAGCCTTCCTCGATTTTAAATATACCAATGAGGCTGTTCGAGCCCATATTGCACCTGGATTTGGAACCTATATGAACTCCAACTATGCTCAAGAAAAAGGGAGTTTAAGTTTCTTGATGGAGGCTAATGTCGGCGTTTTGTTAAATAAAAAAAGAGATATTTGGTTGGATGCCGGTGTATTGCCTTCGCCTTATTCTAATGAGTCTGCAATATCTCGAGACCATCTCATGTATAGCCGTTCATTGGCATCCGAATACGTGCCCTATTATTTATCTGGATTGAAACTTTCGTTGCCCTTGAATCGTAAAATTAACTCGTTTTGGTATCTATTAAATGGTTGGCAGACAATTCAAGATAATAATAAGTCGCTTGCTTTTGGTTCACAATTTGAATTTCGTCCCAATAATAAACTATTAGTCAATTGGGATACTTATATTGGCGATGAATCTTCTAAAGATCATCCCGAATTTAGAACCAGATATTTCTCTGATATTTATGCTATCTTTAATCCTGAAGGAAAAGTCTCTTTAACTTCTTGTTTTTATTATGGTTATCAAGAAATAAAAGATAGCAATTTAATTACAAGTTATAATCCATGGGGGCAGGCCAATATTCAAGCTCGATTGAACGTCTCTAAGAAATCGTCTCTATCCGCTCGATTAGAGGTTTTTGATGATCCTAATTCAGTTCAAGTAACGCCAATTACAGGCATTAAAGGATTTAATTGTGCAAGTGCTGGACTTTGTTACACACTTAAAATTAATTCAAATGCCTTGTTTCGACTTGAAGGGCGCTATTTTGAATCGGAAAAAAATATTTACCTAGATCAAAAAAGAAATCTTAGCAAGAATAGTTTGCTATTCATCTCTAATTTAACGGTATGGTTTTAATACCTTTTCGTTCTGTCATATTGAATAGTGTTAAGGGAAATAAAATTTCCTTCATATTAATGGCGGTCTTTACTATTTTTTATGCCTTAATCGCCTATGTCAACCACTATTATTTCAAAACATTTGCACTCGATTTAGGCGTTTACGCGAATGCTTTATACGACTATGCTCATTTTCAAATGAATGATAAAGGCGTTTATAAAGTTGTTGCAGAAAATCTATTATCCGACCATTTTGATTTGTATTTAC
>JADLHV010000037.1 GCA_020848595.1 Bacteroidia bacterium | reverse complement strand
TTCAATTGTTTATCCGATACTAAAGGTACATCATCAATAAAAGAGATGATATTAAGCGCTTCGTATCTTTCGGGTTTTTGAGTGGTAACATTTACAATTATTCCAGTATAAACTTTACGAGAGCCAAAAGGAACAAACACCCTTTTACCAGGCATTGCTAATTCAAAAAACTCAGAAGGCAATCGATACGTGAACAATTTTGGCAAAGGCAGAGGCAATACGACTTCAACATAAAGCGCATTAAACAAATCCTCATTTAAATCAATAGAATCGATCAAATTGCCTTAGGTTTCAAAAAGTGGATTAATTTTCCAGTGGTTGGTTCTAACGAGGTTTCAAATTCCAGAATATGCATACCAGAAGTTGGTAATTCTTCGGCACCATTTAAACTTAACCAATTGGCTAAATTACTAATACCAAAATTATGACCAACAACCATAATGGCATCATGAGCATGTTGATAAGAATGAATAATATCTAAGATTTCTGAGGCACTAGCATGATAAAGACCATCTAAAAATTCAATTTGGTATTGTTTACCAGTTTCTTCAACAAATCCCGTCAATGTTTCTCTAGCTCTAACGGCGGTACTGCAGAGAATCAAGTCAGGCATCATATTTAATTCATTGAATTTCTGAGCTACTTTTTTGATATCAAGATGTCCTCTTTCAATTAATTTTCTATTAAAATCTGATTTGATAAGCGACTGAGGTTCTGTTTTAGAATGTCGAAGGAGAAAAAGTGTTTTCATTTATTTTTTGCTAATTTAAAAAGGTTAAGAGAAGCTAATAGCCAAGCTAAGATCATTAATACACCACCAATAGGAGCTATAATTCCAGCTTTAGACAAAAGTGCAAGACCATCTAATTCACTAAAAGCCGTAAAACCTACAGAAATAGAAAAAATATATGTTCCAATTAATAACATAATAGGGATATAGATTTTCAATTGTAAATTTGCATTAAATTTGAGCAACAATAGCACAACAACGCCAAGACTTTGAAAAGTGAGGTATTCACAGGCTTTTTGAAACACTCCGAGTTTATAAACAGAGAGTATAGATTTAAGACCATGAGCAGCAAATGCCCCCAAAGCAACAGCTAAAGCGAGGTTAAAAGTACATATTGCGAGCAGAATTAAGAATTTTTTATCCGTTAACACGACACAAATTAAATACAAATGAAGATGAAATACACTAAAGCCTTAGCGCTTTTCCTAACAATTTTAGCAAGTTTTTCTACAACGGCTCAAACATTTACTGGATTACAACAAAGTAATTTTGGCGGCATCCATCAAGCCAATTTAAATCCGGCTAATATAGCCAATTCAAGACATCGGATATATATTAATGGATTAACGGCTGGTTTTGGATTTAACAATGACTATTTAAAATTGAGTTTACCCTTCAATTATTTAAATTTAATCACCGGCAATGTACCATCACAGTATAAGAATTCGCAAGGTCAATTAGCTATTGATGATTCATGGTTGATAGAAAACGTCAATGGTAAATCAAAAAACGCAAGTATGTATTTACAAACAAGAGCGCCCGGATTTATGTATAAAATCAGTGAAGGCTTTACAGTTGGATTACAATATAAGAATACAATAAGCTTTCAATTAAATGATATTGCAGAGCCCTTGGCACGACTAGCTCGTTATGGGATAGATAGTTCGAGTGGTTCAGTTACATTTAGTGGTCCAAATCAATTTCAAATAGGCACCACCTTTGGCGATAACGCTTTTACAGTTAATCTAAACGCATTTGGAGAAATTGGATTAACATTAGCTAAAACGATAGTTAAAAACGACAATTTAGTTTTAAAAGTTGGTGCAACCCCAAAATTTCTTTTAGGATATGGAACAGGCTATATAAAGAATCGAGGATTATTAATTAAAACACCTGGGACTGATACGATAGTTTTTGGCCAAACCGACGTAGAATATGGCTACACTGACATAGAAAAATTTACGAAATTAAACGCCATCAACTTTGACATTTTAAATAGTACTTTAAGTGGAAAAGGATTTGGGTATGATTTGGGCTTTGCATTTGAATTCAATCCAGATGGCGCTAAACGTATTACCAATAAAAAGAATGCTTATTTATTTAGAGGTGGAATAAGTTTATTAGATGCAGGTCATATTACTTATAACAAGGATTTAAAAAACACTAGAATAGTAAATAATACTGGAGACAAACAATTAATAATCAATTCAAATTTTTCCAATGCTTGGTCACAAGGCGAGGCAAGAGGATTAGAATTCACAGACAGTGTCATGCGAACATTATTTTCTATAGACACTTCGGCAACCAATATTATTAGTCATATGCCGACTACATTAAATTTACAATTTGATTACAATGTTTTTAAGTTCATTTATGTGGGAGCAAATTGGACACAAGACATGCGCGGAAAAAAAAGTGTAGGTATGCGCCGAGCGTCGTATTTAATGTTGATACCAAGGATAGAGACTAAATTATTTGAGATTTCGTTACCAATTGGATTAATGAATGATTATAGAACCGGCAGAATTGGATGTTATTTACGAGTAGGACCAGTTTTTATTGGGTCAGACAATTTAATTGGACAAATAAAGAGCAACAATATTTATGGTGCTGATTTATATTTTGGAATAAGTACAGGAATTCCAAGTAAAAAAGACAAGGATAAAAGCTCCGGAAACACCGATAATAGTAGCGAGGGCACTAGCACATACTAAGTTTTCCACAGGTGACTATTTTTCGATACGCTACTAAGGTGAGCGCTTTGATTACCTAATAATCGAGAAATATAGAGATTAGCTTAAAAATAGCAATTTGAAGCTAAAGCCATAGGAAAGTACAATATCCACATCATTAAGTTCGATTTTTACAGATAACTACAAATGCTTTAATTTGCGGCATGAATCAGGAAATCGAAAATGTAGAGTGTTTGATTATCGGCAGCGGTCCTGCTGGTTATACTGCGGCTATATATGCTGCAAGAGCAGATATGAAGCCCGTCATGTATGAAGGATTACAACCAGGCGGACAATTAACTATTACCACTGAAGTAGAAAATTATCCAGGATATCCTGATGGTATTAAAGGTCCAGAAATGATGGACAATTTTAAAGCACAAGCTGTTAGATTAGGTGCAGATGTTCGTTATGGAATGGTAACTGCGGTTGATTTCAATCAAAGACCATTTAAGTGCGTAGTTGACGAAAATAAGATTATAATGGCACAAGCTGTTATTATAGCAACAGGAGCTAGTGCTAAATGGTTAGGAATTCCAAGTGAACAAAAATTAAACGGTAGCGGAGTAAGTGCCTGTGCAGTTTGTGATGGATTCTTTTATAGAAACCAAGATGTTGCGATAGTTGGAGCTGGAGATACCGCTTGTGAAGAAGCGAGTTACCTTGCTAAACTATGCTCAAAAGTGCATATGATTGTTAGAAGAGATACTTTTAGAGCATCAAAAGCAATGCAACACAGAGTTCAAACAACTCCTAATATAGAAATCCATTTCAATAGTGAGACCGATGAAATATTAGGCGAACATATGGTAGAAGTTGTAAGATTAAAAAATAATTTAGACGGCAGCACTAAGGAAATACCAGTTACCGGATTTTTCGTTGCAATTGGACATACACCCAATACTGCTATTTTTAAAGATTATTTAGATATGGATGAGCAAGGCTATTTAATAACCAAGCCTGGCAGTAGTTATACCAATATTGAAGGTGTATTTGCATGTGGAGATGCTCAAGATAAAATATATAGACAAGCAGTAACCGCAGCAGGCAGTGGTTGTATGGCAGCTCTAGATGCAGAGCGTTGGTTGGCTGCTCAACATTCGAGCATGTCTTAATCTTTTTGTCAATGACAATTAAAGAATCTCAAGAAGCCGTCGACCAATGGATAAAAACTTTTGGAGTACGATATTTTAGTGAATTAACCAATATGACCATTTTGATGGAAGAGGTTGGAGAATTAGCTAGAATTATGTCGCGTAAATACGGCGATCAATCTTTTAAAGGCAATGAAAATGAAAAGCAGCTTTCAGATGAAATGGCCGATATATTATGGGTTCTAATATGCTTAGCCAATCAGACTGGAGTTGATTTAACCGAAGCATTTAAGAAAAATATTGAGAAAAAGACTTTAAGAGATAAAGACAGACATAAAGACAACGAAAAACTACATTAATTAAATCAATATATCTTAAATTACATTTTTATTTGAATTGTATTATTTAATTTCATTCTCATTTTATTAGAAATTGAAAGCGCCGAATAATTGTAGGAATAGGGTTCGAATACTAAAGAAATTAAACCTAATTCCCTTAATTTTGCATTCCTTAATATGACATACGAAGCCATCATAGGTTTAGAAATACATGTTCAATTGCTGACTAAAAGTAAAGCATATTGTTCAGATAATGCAGAATACGGCGGAATGCCTAATACCCAAATAAGTCCTATCACTATTGCGCATCCTGGCACATTGCCTAAACACAATGTAAAAGTAATAGAACATGCCATAAAGATGGGATTAGCATTGAATTGCGACATTACCAATATCAATCGATTTGATAGAAAGAATTACTTCTATGCCGATTTGCCTAAAGGCTATCAGATAACGCAAGATAAAACCCCAATTTGCACAGGAGGATACGTTACAATAAAAACAGCAGAAGGTGAAAAGAAAGTGCGATTAACTCGAATCCATATGGAAGAAGATAGTGGAAAGAGTTTACACGATCAAGATTTAAAGGACACCTTAGTGGATTATAATAGAGCAGGTGTGCCATTGATTGAGGTTGTAGGAGAACCAGATTTGCGCAGTGGAGAAGAGGCCTATCAATACGTAAGTGAAATTAGAAAACTCGTTCGATATTTAGGAATCTGTGATGGCAATATGGAAGAAGGATCATTAAGATGTGATGCTAATATTTCTATTCGTCCAATCGGTACAGAAAAATTTGGCACCAAGGTAGAAGTTAAGAATATGAACTCGATGTCTAATGTAAAAAGAGCCATAGAGAGTGAAATAATTAGACAGACAGAGCAATTAGAAAAAGGTGAAATAATAGTATCTGAGACGAGAGGTTTTAATGCCCTAAAAGGAAATACATTTATTATGCGAACAAAAGAAGCCGCAAACGATTATAGATATTTTCCAGAACCAGATTTACCACCTTTTATTGTAACCGAGAAATTAATAAATGAGATTAAGGATAACATGCCAGCTCTACCTGAACAGTTATACTCTAAACTTAAAAACGAATTTGGACTTTCTGAATATGATACTACTACGATAATAGAAGATAAATCTACTGCTCTATATTTAATTGCACTTTGCCAGCATACTAGTAATTATAAAGCTGCGGCTAATTGGGTATTAGGTCCAATAAAATCGCATTTAAATGATACTGCAACAGAAATTGATGAATTTGAACTTACAGTTGAATCTTTAGCAGAATTAATACAATTAATTGATGATGGTAAATTAAGTCATACTGCCGCATCACAATCCGTTTTTCCTGAAATGATTAAGTCGAGAAACCCAAATGCATTAGAAGTAGCCGAAAAACTGAATATTATTCAAACTAATGATATGGGATTAATCACTAGTATTATTGAAGAAGTACTGTCTAAATTCCCTGAAAAAGTAGAAGAATACAAAGCAGGTAAAAAAGGATTATTAGGACTCTTTGTTGGAGAAGTGATGAAAGCGAGTAAAGGAAAAGCAGATCCTAAAATTGTAAATACAGAAATTTTAAAAGCACTCGACAATTAGTCGATTTGAGAAAACTCAGACTCTAAAGTCGGTTTTTTGTATTTTAAAAACATTAAAACGGCCATAATTAGATTTATCAAACCTAAATTCCCTAGTTTTAAGGCTAATATTTGTGAGCTATAATCAAATTGGCTAAAGTTTATTGAATTCAATGAATAATTGAATATAAGATAAATTGAAACGATAGATGTAATTAGAGCCAAAGCTTTTCCTAAATAATAATCGTTTAAAAACAATTGAATGTGAAACAAAACTACTAATACTATAGCAGGAAAATTCATGACACTTTGATATTGTGTGTTTTGACCTTGGACTGAAACATAAAACCAAAGTAATGAAGCTAAAATAAAATAGAATTCAGGAATCCATTTAAGGTTAGAGATGATATTCTTCATGCGATTTTTGATTTACTTTTAATAGTTAGGGAGCAATTGGGGTGTGTTTCAATGCTAAAGTTTTCAACAAATCGTTTCAACAATTATATCAATCAATTTCTTAATTGCAATGAAATTTTCGAGAAAAATTAAATTATTTTTTGACAACTAGAGTCAATATAAAATTAATACATTGTTAAAGCATTAACAATCAAATAATTAAAAATAAATAAATCGACATAATATTTACTGTCCAAATATTACTAAAATCGCTAGATAAGCACTTTTACCCGTACAAAAAAATGTACATTTATTAAAATACGTGTTCAGAATGGTGATTCAAAGTCCTTAAAAGGAACAAAGAATTTATCTTTTTCAGATAAAATTGGATCAGCAATTGGCCATTGAATACTTAATTCTGAATCATTCCAAGGCAATCCACCTTCTGATTCCGGATGGTAAGTATCGGTACATTTATAAGAAAAAATTGTTTGATCTTCTAAAGTCAAAAAACCATGAGCAAAACCAGGAGGAATATAAAACATAGTATAATTTGATTCAGTAAGTTCTACCATCACATGTTTACAATAAGAAGGAGAATCTTTTCGGATATCGACTGCCACATCTAAAACTGAACCTTTGATAACACGAACTAGTTTACCTTGAGCATGTGGAGGCGTTTGAAAATGTAAACCACGTAATATCCCTTTAGAGGACAATGACTGGTTATCTTGAGTAAAATCTTCATTGATGCCAAAAGTTTGAAATTTTTCTTTGTTATAACTTTCAAAAAAATAACCTCTAGGGTCTTTAAAAACTTTAGGTTGAAGTATTAATAAATCTTTGATTCCAGTTTGGATAATTTCCATTTTGCAAATTTAAGGAAGGTAAGTTTAATTTTAGTGCCGTTTTTTATACCCTATCAAGATCAAATTTTTGCAAAGCCTATAAAACGAATTAGATGTTAAGTTATTATAAGAATCAACTAGGTAGCTAACCTCTCCTATTTAAAGCAATATTAAATAGCTTTTTAAAATCGCGGGAATAAAATCAGTTAACTAATAAGCGTTTTGAAACAACTTCCAAATAACATTTCATTAGATTGCATAAATCTTAGTTAAAACACATTAAAAATTCAACCTAATCTGGTTAAATAATATAGAATTGAGAAGTAGAATTTTTGATTAAATTTGGAACAAAAAAATCCAGTTGAAAAAAAGAATAAAAGTGATATTTATTGCAAGTATTTTAACCTTACTTGCTATTGGAGCTTTTGCAATGTATTTGTTTAAGTCACCAGCCCTTGACATTAAAAATTCTCAGTATTTCATAGTATTCGAAAATGACAATCCTGAGACATTAGCTAAGAGGCTTGAAAGTGAATATGGCATGAAATAACCTAAACTTTTTTTAGCTATAGCAGATAGAATACATCTATAGCGTTGGATGAAAAAAGGTAGGTTTACCATAGAATCAGACATGACATATATTACCCTTGTTAAATTGTTTAGAGAAGGTAAAATGAAGACAGTAGATATAGTTATAGCTCCGTCTATATCATTAGAGGCATTTGCCAATCGATGTGGCAACAAGTTAGAAGCTGACACAATTGATTTCGTAAATATTATAAACGACAATGATTTTTTAGATAGTTTGGGATTTAATCCGCAAACTGTTTATGCCATGATATTACCAGATAAATACAATTTATATTGGCATACACAAGCCGATGAATTACTGATAAGATTATTTAAAGAATATAAAAAGTTTTGGTCAGGAGAACGCCTACAAAAACTACAAAGAACAGGATTAACACAATTAGAAGTGAGCATATTAGCTAGTATTGTTGCTAAAGA
>JADLHV010000036.1 GCA_020848595.1 Bacteroidia bacterium | reverse complement strand
TATTTAATATCAATTCGAGCTCATTCGAGTCTTCTATGGGGTCATAAAGCTCAGCAGGAGATATCTTATAATGCAGGTCTGTTGCATAGATCTCTTCTGCTAATGCAAGCACAACTCCAACTGAAAGCATCGGATAAATTAAGAAATATAAACCGTAAAAGTACCAATGGAAGCTTATTAAAGTTGGCGTAACATAATAAATCACGTACGAGATAGATCCTAAAAGGAAGAGCAAAAAAATGCGTTTTTTTCTATTAAATCTTTTTAAAAGAAAGTTATCCTTTTTTATAATTCTTTGGACTGTTTTATAAACAAAGACAAAGTACCCCATTACAATGGCAGAAATAGCAGCACTTAAAATAATACTTGCGCTACTTTCACTAGAATTCTTTTTATCTTCCATTTTATTTCCTTAGAAATGAGGCTAGGTCAATTTGACCATAAATATTATGATACAGCTCTTCAGGCGTGTAAGTGCAACCAATGGCAACTTTTTTATACGGCCTTGAAAGTTCAATTAAAAATTCAAGATTACGTCTTTCGGTAGTGTAATAGATAACGTGAGTATAAATACTATCGCTAAAATGGGTAAAACGTTCATAGTATCGGGATCTACTTTTTCTAGTTCGTTCAAGCTCTACGGCTACTTTAAAGCTATTAAATTCAAATGATAGGTCAGGGCGTATGACATTACTCCGCCATCCTTCTACACGCGAAACTACCTTTATTTTTGGGTCACTTAAGAGGAATTTATGAGGAATTACTGTCTCAATTTTTTCTCGTAGATCATTGAGTAATAGTTGGTGGATCAGCATATTGTTTTTTATTAATCCATCACTAAAGGCGTATCGCCTGCGGAAAGATCGTGATAGCTGATAGATTTTTGATCGTTTATTAAGAGCAAGGTCCATTATATATGGTAAAGTTTGCGACCCATCTTGCTTCATCTGGGCTGAAATATCTAGTACGGATTTTCCTTCAATATAATTATTCTTTAATAATTTACCGAGTCTGCGAGAACAACAGCTTTTGTTATTAAAATATCGATCATTAATTTGTTGGAATGATGCAAAGCCTTGTTGCTCTAAGAAACTAAGAATTTCCCAGTCTCTATTCAAGAGATCAACAAACGAAGACCTCTCGTTTTGATAGAGTTCAACAACAGTCATGGTATGTTATGAGGTAGCGGGCAAACCGAAATTATGTTGGTTTGTGATCTTATTCAGCTCATTCATAGCTTTTTGATCGTTCATTATTTGTTTTAGTTTATACTCTAATGGCGTCATTTCCGTTAAAAACTTGTCTACTATTTTTGGGTTTCGATTTTCAATAATAGCATCAATTAATAACCATAAGTTTACATCCTCGGCTCCCCGTTCTTTGAGAACGGCATGAACTTCGGTCATTAGCTGTTTGGTTTTTTCACCCATTTCGAACGTTGTCTTTTTCTTTCTACCCATAAAAATTTCTCCTTTTATATTTTTTGATCGTCAATAATAAATACTTTAGTTGTTATAGGTCCTCGTACAGTGGTGAACTCCGGAGCGGCTTTCATATTTTCTGCCATCAGATCTGCTGTTTGCGAAAATCCTTCAGCTGCCCCAACCTTCGCCGCTGTGTCGGTTGTCGGGTTATTTTGAAAACCTACTAGGCTCTGGCTTCGCTGTACTGTTGCTTGTGAATAACCTGCTGCTGCTGCACTAAGAACAGATGCAAAAAAGTATCTCCAATAGTGAGAACTCAAAGTACCTTCAATCCCTAAAGATCCTGAAGACGAGTGGACTGTTGCCGTAGTACGAACAATCGACTTGCCATCTTTAGATCTTATTTTGTGAAACTGAATGAGTACATTTTTTGTTTTAGGGTCCATCGTAGCATTGCCGATAAACATGTATCCGCTCAGGGGGCCACTTAGTATCTCTGCTCGCACAGGGCTTACTGAGCCTGCATATCCAATGATATCCTGGTAAATACGACAGTCATATATGTCACCTACATTTACAGGTATAGAGAATGATTTAACGGTATCTTTTGGTCGAATAACAGGGCTTTGTTCGCTAGATGATTCAACGCCTTCGATGTTCTTTGATCCACTTGGTAAGTTTCCGCTATAAACAGAGGCCTCTGAACTTATAGTTTTTCGTATCAGCCCTTTTGCCTTCCAGCTAACCTTTTCTTTTTCATCGCTTTTTAGTTCACTAATAGTTTCCTTATTACCAACTTCTGAAGCAATTACGAAAGCACTTAATAATAAAACCCACATTAGAAACTCTCACTCTTCTTAATTAGTTCTTTTTTTCTAAATGAAGGCATTGCAATGTAATTTTTGGAATCTGCAATTAGCTTACCTGAGACAGGCTTCTCAGTAATTTTTTTGATTTTAAGATAGTCCTGGTGATTGTTTCGGCTTGGAATGATGTCAAAAACTAGGACTCGTTCGTCACAACGTACAACTAGATTCGTTGGAGATGAGGCATGGCTTGTTAGCCATAATACAAGTGATGAATCCTTGTCAGGTCCAATTTCCGCTTTTAGATCATTATAGGCACCTGCCATTGCATACGATATGGCACATGGAAGATCTATAGTTGTTGTACGACCAGGGTGCATATTTATAGTAAACGGTTTTGAGCGATCTAAATTAACCTCTGCGATTCGCTCAATTGCATGACTTGCAGTTTGAATTAATAAAAATACTAATAGACTATTCATACACTTCCTCCAGTTTCGAAATTATCAGACCGTATGGATTTTCGAGAGTTCTGTTAGTACGATCTAGTTCAAAATATACCTTGTAGGTATCTCCTGACTCATCAAAACCATTCATACGCTTAACAGTTAACTCCACTTCAAAGTAGTCATCTTTAATTTTTACAATTTTATGTGCAAATGCCTGTTGTGTAATATTTTGTGTTTTCATTTTTTCCGACATTTTTGTTAAATTATCTGCAAGCTTTGTAGCAATACCGGTGTCCAAATACGCAAAACTTCTATCTATGTGATCATCAAAGTTTTCGGAGCTATAATTATAGAAAAGATGGATGAAATTATTAATGAAGTTTTCAGTTTCAATTGTTAATGATTCACCACTACTGCTTGTTAGAACAGTTGTACCGTACTCATCTACCTTTACGACGACCAAGTGATCTGTTTTAAGTAGCAGCGCGACAGAGGTTGTCATCCCCCAAACAATTAAAATGGAATAGATCAAAAATCTCGAGATCTCTTTATCGTACAATTTAAAGAACAGACTCATACTTTTACCTCTGCGTCTTTAGTCTCATATTTTAGTTTATGGTGATTTCTTTGGCTTCTTGATGACTGGCTTTCTTTTATACTTCCACTTTCTCTATTTAACACAGAACTATTATTAACTTTTCTAGATCTAGAGGAGTTATTCTCCGACTGGTTTGTGTTCTTTTGTAAGCTTGATTCTGATCTTGAACTTTGGAACGTTCTAGATTTAAAGCTTTGAGCATTAGCTTTGGAGTTGGACGTCTTGCTACTAGAGTACTTCGTAGCCCTATCCATTCGTTGCTTATATTTACTAAATCCACCTTCAGCACTTTTGCTGCGCATGATCTTGGCGGCACTATAGGCCGCAAATGGAGCAGTATTTTGAGCTTTGTCCTTAGCAAAGCGCATCCCGTTTGATGCCTTACTCCTAAGGGGTGTGGATAGATAAGACATTGTCTTATCTAATCCAATTGATCTCGCTGAAGATTGAATTTTAGTAGTAGCTATCTGAGAAGATGCTTTTAATGGCGAAAATCCACCCCTAATGCTAGATGCAGCACTAGCCAACATTCCAACAGGAGCTTTTAAGGACCCAAAAAAGCCAAGAGCAGGAATTAATAGCTTCATCAGAGCTAGAATGCACATTGTAACTACCGTACCCATTG
>JADLHV010000035.1 GCA_020848595.1 Bacteroidia bacterium | reverse complement strand
TACATTTCTTTACAGAACATTTAGAAGCAAGCGAAAAATGTGGGTTTAAAGTCGAGCATTTAGAATCGGATACTAAAATCCATGAAGGTGGAATCGAATTCGATCAATTGCGTTTAATTACTCCAAATAGTCTTATAACCGATCAATTTGCTATGAAGACTTTAGATTGGAAAGATTATAATGATTTCAATAATAAGGTTCGCATGGAAGCGCGTCTCCATAAGTCTAGAATAAACACGAAGGATCTATCTTATTTTACAAATAATTTGAAGGATTATCACACCATTATTCGTATTAGTGGTTATGGTGAAGGTTTTTTAAATCACTTAAAAGGGAAAAATACCGAATTCAAGATATTTGATAATACCGAATTTAAAGGTGATTGGTCTATGACGGGTTTACCTGATTTTGAGAATACTATCCTCGATTTTGAAGTTAAATCTTTTAAGTCTGATTATGATGATCTCAAATCCATTTCTCTGAATAATATTCCATCTAATTTTAGTTCTTTAGGTAGAATTCACTATTCAGGTACATTCTCTGGTTTCTATAATGACTTTATTACTTATGGCACGACCCAAACTGCCATTGGTAACTTCGAATCGGATATAAATATAAAATATAAAGAAGGTCTTGATAAAGCAACTTACAGTGGATTTTTAAAAACAGATTATTTTAAATTGAGAGAATTTATGCCCGAGTCTCAAATCGATGATATCGCATTTATGTTCAATCTAAAAGGTCAAGGGATGTCGAGAAGTACTTATAAATTGACTGTAGATGGGGATATTAACGAATTAGGATTTTTGGGGTATTCGTATCAAAATATAAAAGTTAATGGAACCATTTCTCAAGAATCGTTTGAAGGGTATGCCGAAGTAAGAGATAAAAACTTAGACATGGACTTTGATGGTCTTTTCTTAAGTAATTTACCTGAACCTGTCGCAAGTTTAAAAGCCGTTATTAGACATTCTAATTTGGCCACATTTGGATTCGATACCACTGCACAAAATGTGTCTGGTACTTTTGTGCTCGATTTTGTTGGACGCGATCTCGATAACGCGAAGGGTAGTATTTCTGGCTCGAATATAAAAATTGTTCGAAATAGTAAATCTGTTGAAATCCCTTATGCAATCATTAGAGCCGATGATAGAGGGGCAGTTAAAGTACTGTCGCTCGAATCTAATGTTTTAACAGCTTCTATTAAAGGTCAGTTTACCTTGAAACAAATCGATATTTCATTAATGCACTTGATGCATAATTTGATTCCAGCATATTTTGCTAAACCGCTTTCTAATTTACCTAATGAAGATTTCTTCTTTAATTTTGATGTCATAGATCCTTATGCTATTACCTCTTTATATGTGCCTGAATTAAGTCTCGAGCCATTTAAAGGCGAAGGTCGTTATCGTTCTTCTGATCAATCTTTGCAATTTGAAACTAATAATGATGAAATTCGATATGGAAATATAAAATTAAAAGGACTTCGTATCGTTGCGGATAAAAATTCTAATTCCGATTTGAAACTGAAAATTAATTTAATGGATCTAACGGATGGTAATTATCTAAATATTAACGGACTTTATATGGATGCTATGGCTTTCGGAAATAAAGTGCATTTCTCTGTCAATGGAGCAGATACGTCCTTTAAAATTGGGGTAGATGCTAGGGGAGATATCTTTTTTGTTGAAGATTCAATTTTCGTAAAAATGTCTGATGTTGACTTAAATATTGATAATACCATTTGGCAACTAGATAGTAATGCTGTCTGTCTATTAACTGGTCAAAATATTGACTTGTCTAATTTTAATTTTAAGAACATCGATCAATTTATATCCTTAAATGGGGAGTTTGGAGATAATGCTTCTAATCGAATGGAGTTTTTGGTTTACGCTTTCTCACTGAAAACGATCAATCATTTCTTAAAGAAAGCAGGTGCTCCTGAATTAGGCGGTATCTCTAGTGGTAAAATAACTTATAATTATGTTGATGGGGTAGGGAAGTATAATTCTAATCTTAGAATCAGTGATTTTAAAATTGGTAACGATACTATTGGTGACTTTACTATTTATACTGGCGAACAAGCTTTAAGTAGCAAACAACATTTTAAAGTTAGTGTCGATAAAGGTTTACTCGACTCGCTCAATATCGAAGGAGATATTGACTTTGCATCTAAAAACAATAACCTTAATCTCTACGCTAAATTACCCCCTTCCGAAATTCGCGTTTTTGAACCCTACTTAAGTGGTATTTTCAAAAATATGAAAGGGAAAATTATGACTAAAGATAGTTTGCACATCTCTGGAAAGTTTAGTAATCCTGTCATTAAAGGCGAAATTTTAATAAACAATGCTTCTATGTTGGTAGATTACTTAAATGTACCAATTCAGTTTAATGCAAGAATTCAAAGTGATAAAAACTTGATTACGATTTTACCATTTGCATTTTATGATGATAAGGGTAAGAGTGGCAATGCTAAAGGATATATTTTTCACACTGGATGTGAGGATTTTAAATTCAATTTAAATTTATGGGGTTTAGATAAATTTCATGTTCTAAATACCACCAAAATTGATAATGATTTATATTATGGTCAAGGTTATGCCTCTGGAAATGCTAGTTTTAATGGGCCTTTCGAAAAGTTAGATATTAGAATAAATGCAAGAACTGAAAAGGGGACGAAGTTTTCTCTTCCAATTAGTGAAGGAGATGCTTCTGGTTTTCCAAGCTATGTACATTTTAAATCGACCAAGAAGAAATCAAAACAAGATTTAGATGACTTTCCGATCAATTCTTTAATTATGGATATTGAAGCTACTAGCGATGCTGAAATTGAAATTATTTTTGATGAAACTTTAGGGGATAAAATTAAAGGCACTGGTATAGGTAATATTAAAATGGAAATGAATAACTCTGCAGACTTTTACATGTTTGGAACTTATAGAGTTGTGTCTGGAAGTTATCTATTTACGGCATTTGATTTATACAATAAGCCATTTCTATTGCGACCAGGTGGTTCTATAACATGGTATGGCGACCCATTAGATGCTAAATTGGATATGTCGGCTTATTACACTGTAAATGCCGACCCAAGTCCATTGCTCTCTGCGATTAGTTTTAATAATACTAATAATGGCAGTGCGCTTAATCAACTCATAACAGTTGAAAGTGAATTGTATCTAAAAGGGAATTTATTTACACCTGAGGTCTATTTTGGATTGAATTTCCCTAAGTTGTTAGATGAGTCTCGAAATGCAGCTACGTCTTTATCGTCTATTATTAGCCGTATAAAATCGGATAAAGAGGAAGTCAATAGACAAGTATTTAGTTTGCTTATTATGAGGAAATTCTTGCCTCCTACCTTTGCGCAAATCGATAATCAAAATACTAATGCTGGCTCTAGTGCTTTATCTTCTGCTGGTAGTGATTTATTGTCATCTCAGTTGACTAATTGGTTGAATAATATTGATCCAAATTGGCGGGTGAATGTCATTTATAAAAATGGAAGTATTACACTTCCTCCTGAGTATGGATTAATTTTGAGTAGTAAGTTTTTCAATGATAAACTGACCTTCGATGGAAGTTATAGTTCTTATAGTACTTATCCCAATATTAACTTAGAATATAAGGTCACTAAAAAAGGAAATGTTAGGGTTAAGGCTTATACACGCTCAAGTTTTAATCAAGTTAATACGACTTCTTTAAGCACCCCAATTACTACTTCCGGAGTTGGAATTGTCTATACTATCGATTTTAATGTGTTTAGATTATTTAAATATAAACGCACTGTCACCAAAGTCAAAAAGGACGAATCTGCTCCTGATGAAAATAAAGATGAAGAAATTATTCAAAGGGATTCTACTTCAAGTGAACTAATTTTGAATCTCAGCGATTTCTAAAAGTTCAATCCAAATTATTTTAGATGAAATACAATTCTAAAGCCTAAAATAATTTAGAGTTAATAATTATCCTTTTAACTTTTTTGATTGTTCTTCTCGATAAGCTTTATTTTTTTTATTAAAGGAATTAAAAATTCTATAAAAAGCATACAAAACTATAGCGGTAATAACGATTTCAGAGATAATCAATAAGGTTTGAAAACTTTCAATTGATATATCGTTTTTATTGAGCGAATCTTTCATGTATCGAGGTAACTATCGTGTTTAGGGTCTTTAGGGGGCGTTCTTAAAACTTTAATGAAGTAATAACAGGTCATAAATATTACGACAGAAAAAGAAATTATCATCGTGGTTAGTGCTGCACTGTTCATAAGCTTGGATTTGTTTGTTTTTTGCGGCGTTTATTAGCGGTATATACCATTAAAGCGATTAAGGCAAATATTAATAAGAGAAATGGTCGAGATAAATTTTTATAGAAGATAGTGTTCTCTAATTCTGCAATCTTCTCTTTTTTATTGCTCGAAAATTCTACTGAGCTATAGTTCTTATATTTAGAATCTAATCTTCTAATATTGATAATGTCATTCTTTTCATCTTTACTAATATTGTCATTTTGCATGATATTAGAATTAAAAATCATCGAATCATTTATATTAGATGAAAGGGATTTTTTTTCTGAATTAATTTGATCTAGAAGTATTTCAGGATTATCCATTGCGGCTATATCATTACGCGTATTTACGTGGTTAATGGTATTGACAATTTCTGGAATACTGCCAAAGAATACCAATCCAAGTATTAGTGGTGTAACATATTTAATTACGAATTTATAAAAAATAGGTACTTTGATATCAGCGCTAGTAATAATTTCTTTCCAGCCTTTATCTATGCCAAAGACCCACGAAAACAAGATGATTTCTATAAAGGCAAAAATCACTAAAGAAACTGTACCAGCCCAATAATCGTATTCATCGAAAACACCTTGATGGAAAAATAATACGGTTGGTAATCCCAATAGTAATACGACTAAACCAAAAGACCATGCGGCTTTTTTACGTTTCCATTTAAACTCGTCTTCTAAAAATCCAATCCAAGGTGTG
>JADLHV010000034.1 GCA_020848595.1 Bacteroidia bacterium | reverse complement strand
GATTGCTTCCTGGATTATTAATAGTTACAAATAAAGGCATATTAGAAATGTCTGAATAATTAAGTTCAAATAAAGCATCAGCACTTGCACCCATTTTGGCATTAATTCCTATATAAGCTTTAGCATTTTCGTATTGATTAAACAATTCGAAACGCGTTGTAAATTGATTTGTTTGAATGATGTTTTTTAAACTTTGTTTTTGATATCGACCGTCGATACCTGCATAAATATTCGCTACATTTTCAATTATCGGATAGCTGGCTTTAATAACAGGATTTACAAAAGGAATAGCAGAGTCGGTGCCGTTAAAAAATATAGTAGTATTAAAACCAACAGACATTTGCATTCCTTCATATTCAAAATCCATTCGTGGATCAATTTGAAGGAAAAAACGTTTAATAGTTTGAAATGTATCTTTTTTAAATAGACTGTAATCAAGTCCAATCACACCACTTAATAAAACATGTTTTAAATTGCTAAAACTTGGAATATTGCTATAGAGTTTGCTAGAAATGGCATATTGACTTTCCTTCATTTTATCGATACCAAAATTGTAAAAATTAAACTGTGTTCTATGTTTAAGTTTTTTATCGCTAATAGAAGTACTATTAAAATACGCTTGAGCATCTAAATGACTAATGGTTCTACCTAAATGATTTTCAGCTATTTTATTTGAAGTATCATAACCATAAAAATTAAATTTATTGTTGCGATAATTGATATTGAGTCCTAATTCGCCAGCATCTGTATATGTGCTTGCATAACCTTTAAATGTATGATTTGTAAAATCGGCGAATGAATTGTGTAAAGATGAATTACTTTGAAGGAAACGGTAATGCATGCCGTAACTATACTGTTTGCTTTGCTTGTTATTCAAATAAATTTCACCAAGTGGAGTATTTATATTGCCATAACCTAACTTAACAAAACTTGTTGGGTAAATCGTTTCATCTGTTTTGCCTAATTCAGCTACTGGGATTGGATTTACAATCTTTTCGGTATTGACTTGATGAGATTTTATTTTGTAAGTAAAAGTTGTAGACTTAATACTGGGTTTTTCTATGACAGGTACTGACTCAATTTTTTGAGCTTCCATCAATTTTGGTTTATAGGCATCCACAAAAGTGATGTCCCTATTGGTACTAGTATCTTTGTCTTTTTGTGCATGAGCAGAAAAAGAAATAAGTAATGCGGTGCTTAATATGATCAATCTTGACATAAGACTTTACAAATAACGCTGGATATATGCAAGTATTGCGCTTTAATGTATCCACAGTTTGTGTATTTTTGTAATTATGTCAACACAATTAGATACACTTCGTTGTCCTTGGTGTCTTAAGGACGATCTTTACAAGCAATATCACGATTTAGAGTGGGGACGACCTTCAAAAGATGATAAACATTTATTTGAAATGATGATATTAGAATCGTTTCAAGCTGGATTAAGTTGGTATACGATTTTAGCCAAGAGAGAAAATTTTAGAAAAGCATTTGCTCAGTTTGATGTGAAAAAAGTTGCATTATTTGATGAAACTAAAGTGATAGAATTAATGAATGATGCAGGAATTATTCGAAACAGATTGAAAATTCTCGCGGCTATTTCTAATGCAAAGCTCTTTATTGAAATTCAAAAAACGCATGGTTCATTTGCTCAATACTTATGGGGATTTACCAATCATCAAGTCATCGATAATCGACCTATAAAATTATCTGATATTCCGGCTAAATCGGTTGAAAGTGATGCCATGGCTGCCGATTTAAAAAAACGAGGCTTTAAATTTATGGGCAGTACTGTTTGCTATGCTAAAATGCAAAGTATTGGCATGGTTAACGATCATTTAATGGATTGTCATTGTCGAAATAAGACAAAATGACATATATTTTTATAGTTTTTATCTTGGTTTAAGACATATTGTCTTGTTTTTATGCTTGGATTGTTTTTTGAAAACAATGATTATGTAATAAAAAATAAACAATATGGTACTTATAAAATCAAAACCAGACACCAAATTAAATCAAAGATTATTTCCACAAACATTTGATTCGATGTTTAAGGATTTTTTTGAAGAATCTAGATTAAGCCAATCGGTAAATTTCATTCCACAATCGGACATTGTAGAAAAAGAAGATCATTTTGAAATACAGATGAGTTTGCCAGGAATTAAGAAAGAAGATGTTAAAATTTCATTAGAAGGCGATTTGTTGAGTATAGAAGGTGAGAGAAAAATGGAATTAAAAGAAGAAAAAGAAAAGTTTGTTAGACGCGAACTTAGTTATGGTAAATTCAGCAGAAGTTTCAATGTTTCAAAATTGGATACTGCTAATATTGAAGCGAAATTTGAACATGGTTTACTCAATATTAGTATTCCAAAAAGTAAAATAGAGAAATCTAGTCAAATCGAAATCAAATAAATTATTTTAGTAAAGAGTCAGGAGTGTTTTCATTTAATTGTGTAGAAAGTTGACTCTAATTAGTATGTGTGTAGGCAAGCGTTTGGGTCTAACAACCTGAACGTTTGCCTTTTTTTAACTCTTATTTTTTTAAAAATAATAGTCAACTATACTTCATATTTTTAATATTTTACTTGAATTAATAAGTAAAAAACATTAGAATTGAAGTGACTTAAAATGTCAAATGAAAAAAACGAAACCTAAATTTTTAAATTTTGAAAAAATTAAACACAATTTTTCTGGTTGATGATGATGAAGTTATTGTCTATTTAACGAATAAGTTAATTGCTTCATCAGATTTTTGCCAGAACGTAGAAAATTTCTTAAGTGCACAAGATGCCTTAGATCGGTTACAAGAATTAAAAGCCAATAATGAGCCTTATCCAGATGCTATCTTATTCGACTTAAATATGCCCGTTTTAGATGGTTGGCAATTTATAGAAGCAGCACAGAAAGTAACAGATTTTAGGCGGTTAAATTTCTTTGTATTTACAACATCCATAGATTCGGCTGATAAAAATAAAGCTTTAAAATACAAAATGATTAAAGATTTTATTACCAAGCCATTGACACAACAGCGCATGGATAAGATCGCTCGTTCTGTATAACACTTAATAATAGTAGAATTTTAAATCGTCAACTTACTTGGTGATTTAATTCAGAGTGAACTAAATAAAATTAGGCACATTAGAGCTGTTTAAATCGTTTTGTAATTTATCATTTCGAATAAATTTTTGATAAGTATGTAGTATCATTTGAAATTAATTCTAAACAAATCAGAGCGTATTTTGTTTTAGAGGAAGCTTAAAATAGAACATTATTCGGGTTGAAATTCGATAAAAGTACAAAAAGGCGCAACAAGAGGGCTGGGGATAGGAGCGGGTTGTAAAATCATTTAAACTACTGAAAATAAATATTATACGGAGTATAGTAGTTAAAATTCAATGTAAAGGCTTTTTTATTTTTACATTAAATTATCAAAATATTTTTTTTAGACATAAATTCATGTTACCTTTGTTAAATCTGGAAGTAATCCAGAGATTTTTTATTTAGTATCATAATGAACATTTACGTAGGTAATCTTAGCTTTCGTGCCAGCGAGCAAGATATTGAAAGCCTATTCGCCCAGTTCGGCGATGTTAGCTCGGCAAGAATCATCAAGGACAAATTTACAGGTCGTTCACGTGGATTTGCAATCGTAGAAATGAACGACGACTCATCTGCTAATGCGGCTATTAGTGCGTTACATGAAAAAGAATTCATGGAGCGTAACTTAGTAGTTAATGAAGCTCGTCCAAGAGAAAACAACAACTCTGGTGGAAACAACAGAGGCGGTGGTGGAGGTTTCAACAGAGGTGGCGGCGGCAACGGCGGCGGCAGACGATATTAATCGCACCTAATTTCCTTTAAAAAGCATGGTTTATCCCATGCTTTTTTTTTGTCATTACTTTTTTAGAACAGAGATTATAAAATAGAATCTGAGAAAATAGCATCAAATAAGTACTCAGATTAGAATCAAAATTATTCATTAATCTCTGTAAATCACTATTTTATAATCATATTGCTAGGGGTTTAAAAAATGTGTAAGAATTTGAAGTTTTTATCAATATTTCTCCCTACTTTTGCACCAAATTTTAAAAACCCATACATTTTAAATGGCAAATACTGGAAAAATATCACAAGTCATCGGCCCTATAGTGGACGTTAATTTTAGTGAGGAAGGTTCTTCTCTTCCAAAAATTCTTGATGCTTTGACTGTTCCGAAGCCTGATGGAACAATCGTTGTTTTAGAAGTTCAACAACATCTTGGCGAAAATACAGTCAGAACTATCGCAATGGATAGTACAGACGGTTTGGTTCGCGGAACTAAAGTATCTTATACAGGTAATCCGATTTCTATGCCAGTGGGTACCGAAATCAAAGGTCGTTTGATGAATGTCGTTGGTGAAGCAATTGATGGTATTAATGTTCTTAATACTACTACCAAACGTTCTATACACGCCGATGCTCCAACTTTTGATAATTTATCAACTAGTACCGAGCCGCTTTATACAGGTATTAAGGTTATCGACTTATTAGAGCCTTATGCAAAAGGTGGTAAAATTGGTTTGTTTGGTGGTGCTGGTGTTGGTAAAACATTATTGATCATGGAGCTAATTAACAATATCGCAAAAGCATACGAAGGCATGTCGGTGTTTGCTGGTGTTGGTGAACGTACTCGTGAAGGTAATGACTTATTGCGTGAGATGATTGAATCTGGCGTTATTAAATACGGTTCCGAATTTGCTCATAGTATGGAAGAAGGTGGTTGGGATTTAAGTAAAGTTGATACCGCTGAATTAGAAAAATCTCAAGCTACTCTGGTTTTTGGACAAATGAATGAACCTCCAGGTGCTCGTGCTCGTGTTGCTTTATCTGGTTTAACAGTTGCCGAATATTTCCGTGATGGTGATGGCGAAGGTCAAGGTAAAGATATCCTTTTCTTTATTGATAATATCTTCCGTTTCACTCAAGCGGGTTCTGAAGTGTCTGCTCTTCTTGGTCGTATGCCTTCTGCTGTGGGTTACCAACCTACTCTTGCTACAGAAATGGGTGTGATGCAAGAACGTATTACTTCTACAACTAGAGGTTCTATCACTTCGGTACAAGCTGTTTATGTTCCAGCGGATGACTTAACTGACCCTGCTCCAGCTACAACCTTTACCCACTTAGATGCTACTACAGTATTGTCTCGTAAAATTGCCGAATTGGGTATTTATCCTGCGGTTGACCCTCTAGATTCAACTTCAAGAATCTTGACTGCCGATGTAGTAGGTGCTGAGCATTACAATACTGCTCAAAAAGTTAAAATGATTCTTCAACGTTACAAAGAATTGCAAGATATTATCGCTATCCTTGGTATGGATGAATTGAGTGAAGAAGATAAACTCGTCGTGTCTCGTGCTCGTCGTGTTCAACGTTTCCTTTCTCAACCTTTCCACGTGGCTGAACAATTTACAGGCTTAAAAGGTAAATTGGTTGATATTAAAGATACTATCAAAGGTTTCAATATGATTATGGATGGTGAAGTGGATGAATATCCTGAAGCTGCCTTTAACCTTGTTGGTACTATCGAAGAAGCAATCGAGAAAGGTAAAAAATTGATGGCTGAAGCTAATAAATAAGCAAGATGCAAGTCGATATTTTAACCCCCGACAAAACTTTGTTCTCTGGCGATGCTAAGGTAGTTACTCTGCCTGGTGTGAATGGTAGTTTCCAAATTATGGATATGCACGCTCCTCTCATTTCTGCGCTTTCTGTCGGTACTGTTATTGTTGATAATGGTAACGAAAAATTAGAATTCGCCGTTAATGGTGGTATCGTTGAAGTGCTAAGTAATAAAATTGTTATACTAGCCTAATTAGGCTCTTTTTTTACTATATTTTAAAAAACCCAATGAATTTTTTTATTCTTGGGTGTTTTTTTTTTATGCCTATATTTTAAATTTACTATCACTTTATTTCTTCTGTTACTCTCAATCTAATGAGCCATTTATAGTCTTTTTTCGTTCTTGATGTATTCGATTTCTTCTCTGTATTGCTTTGTCTCATTAACCTTAAGTTTATTTTTGCCTCAAAAAAATAAGTATATTTGCAGCAAATGCTTATGAAGACCTTAAACTTTGTCGGATGCATTTTGCTTTTTATCCTCGTTTTCTCTTCTTGTAAGGATAAGGTAAAAACTTCAAACATTGCTGAAAATTTCGACTCTGAAAGAATACCCGCTCAAATTGAATTAACGCTTAATGTTTTAGCGAAGGATACAAATCATTACCACTATTTTGATACTTTATCTCATTTTTATCAAAATAATAAATTCAAAGCAGTTTGGATAGAAAAACTGCAAGATTCTTTGTTTAGAAATCAACTCTATAATATTTTCGATAGTATTGTATACGAAGGACTTAAGCCAGAATATTATTATGTTGATTCTTTAAAATATTATCTTTCTCTTACCGATTCTGCGCCTGTCCGTGACTTGTATAATATTTATGCACGAGCCGATCTGTATTTAAGTAATTTATTGATTGGACTATGGCACGATAAAGTGATGGGGCGCACAGACCCTCGTGTAGTTCTTGGTATGAAATATACCTTGCCTTATCCTAATCATCCTAATTTTGATTTGTTTTCGGTTATAGATAAGCCCAATGGAATTAAGCAAATGCAGGGCTATTATCCCCATGATTCTGATTTTTGGAGATACAAACAAATGCTTTATAAGGCTTTTGAAGTTACCGATGGGGCCGAAACGGTTATTGATACTATTGGAATTAGAAAGTTGAAGCCTGGAGATAGTACCACTATCATTTTTGCATTAGCTAAACGTTTAGTGGAACTCGATTTATTACCAGATTCAATCATGGCTGAGTACGAGTTTAGTAACATTTACGATACTAGATTGTCTAATTGTGTTCGGAATTTTCAACGCAATTCTAATTTAACAGATGATGGCATTATTGGTAAATCGACTTTAAAGATTCTCAATGCTTCACATAATGATAAAATTGATGAAATTAGAGCTAATATAGAACGCTTAAGATGGTTTGGAGTAGAGTTGCCTCGACCTTATGTGCGGGTTAATATTCCGGAATTTCAATTGTATATGTACTATCTGGATAGTTTTCGCGTCATGAACGTTTGCGTTGGAAAAGGCAAGGAGCGATATTATGACCAAAAACTTAATAGATATGTAGTGAGTAAAAGCTATATAGATAAACCCTTAAATCACGAAACACCGCAAGTTTATTCTTATATAGATGCCGTAATTTTAAATCCAACTTGGACTGTCCCATCGAGTATTGTTGGTAGAGAAATGTTTAGTCTCATTGTTAGAAATCCAGGCTATTTAATAAAAAACAATTATCAGGTCTTAAGAAATGGTGAAGTGATAGACCCATATTCTATCAATTGGAAAAAACTATCTCCATCGAATGTGCCTTATACTATTCGACAAAATGCAGGAGATGACAATTCTTTAGGAAAAATAAAGTTTACATTTAGAAATCCTTTTGATGTTTATATGCACGATACACCTTTAAAGAGTAAATTTAAATTGAATAATCGTGCTGTAAGTCATGGATGTGTGAGGGTTCAAGATCCAGTAGCATTAACGGGATTTGTTTTGCAGAATAATGTGAAGCGCAAATTTGATGATGTTCTAATTATGATGGGTAAGTCGCCTCAAGATTCGCTTCTAGCTCAGAAATGGCGCGAGGATACAACTTCTTATAAAAAAGTAGTTACTAAGACCTTTCCAGTACGTCTCGAACAACGTATGATTGTTTTCTTTGACTATAGAACAATTGTTTTTGATGCTCAAGGAATGCCAAGATTTTTAAACGATGTTTACGATAAGAATAGATCTATTATAGAAGCTATGGATAGTAAATAATCCAATGCATTGTCGTTATTCTTAAATCTATTTTTTTTGATTTTTAGTTAAGCTTTTAGTGAATCTGTTATTTTCCAATGAAATAGCCAGATTATTTCTATAAATAAAATCCAAAAGTGATAATTATTGAAATAGTGGAAGCTTATTGAAATCAACTATTTTGTCGATTAATACTTGATTTTATCTTTATTAAAAACAATTCAAATGTTCATATGTTATGTTTGTATCGTTTATGAAAAAACTAGTAATACTGTCGATTTTAATTCTAATCGGCAATGTTGTCAAATCTGAAACAAAATATACTCTGAGTGGATACGTTAAGGATTCTTTAAATGGAGAAGTAGTCAATGGATGCAATATTTCTGTAGAAGGCGAAAAAAATAATGCTGTTTCAAATGCTTATGGATTTTATTCTTTAACCTTAGCGCCGGGAACTTATAAAATCAGTTTCTCTTACAGTGGTTACAATACGCAGGTATTAACTGTAGAGTTAAGTCAAAATAAGACCTTAAATATTGATTTAACTAAACAGCAAACCGATTTTGGAGCAGTAAAGCTTACTGTAAAACGAAGAGAAAATCAAGTGGCTAAAACCGACATGAGCACCAATAATCTGAATATTTCGCAGATTAAAAAAATCCCTGCATTCTTAGGTGAAGTAGATATTGTAAGAAGTGTTCAATTGCTTCCAGGAGTATCGACAGTAGGAGAGGGCGCAACTGGATTCAATGTTCGAGGTGGAAGTATTGACCAAAATTTAATCTTATTAGACGAAGCGCCTGTTTTTAACTCTTCACATTTATTTGGATTCTTTTCGGTATTTAATCCAGATGCAGTTAAGGATGTTAAATTGATAAAAGGTGGAATTCCAGCTCAATACGGTGGTCGTTTATCTTCTACTTTAGATGTTAGAATGAAGGATGGTAATAGTAAGGATTTTGAAGTTAATGGTGGTGTTGGCGTCATCTTTAGCCGATTTTCAGTTGAAGGTCCAATCGCTAGAAAAAGTGAGAAGTATAAAAACAAATCTAGTTTTATCATTGCTGGAAGAAGAAGTTATATTGATATTTTAGCTAAACCTTTCTTAGTAAATAACGAAAATCTCAAAGATGCTTCGTTTTATTTTTATGATTTAACTGCGAAAATAAATTATACAATTAATGATAAAAATAGGATCTATCTATCAGGCTATTTAGGCAGAGATGCTTTTGGTGTGCCGGGTGCTAAATTCGATTGGGGCAATCAAACGGCTACATTTAGATGGAACCATTTGTTTTCTAGTAAAATTTTCATGAATCTAACTACGTATTATTCGAAGTATGATTATCAATTAGGATTTGGACAAGATGACAACACCTTCGAATGGAAATCAAATATTGTTAATTACAGTTTTAAACCAGATTTCACGTATTATTTAAATGATAAAAATACCATGACATTTGGTGCAATAGCAACTAATTATATATTCACTCCGGGGAATGCTTTAAGTAAAGATCAAGGTTCGGTAGTAGAATTTGGATTGCCTAAAAAATATGCATTAGAGACGGCTGTTTATGCCGATAATGAGCAAAAAGTAAGTGCTAAACTAACATTAAAATATGGCTTAAGGGTTTCTAATTTTCAATACATGGGAAAAGGGACAGCAATAATACTCGAGCGACCAGAATTGGCTCGCAGGGCTATTGTTACAGATAGAATAGCGTATTCAAGTGGACAAACAATTGCAAGTTATATCGTACCAGAGCCTAGATTTTCGGCTAATTACCGTTTTAATAAATTGTCGTCTGTGAAATTAAGTTTTAATAGAATGTCGCAATATCTACATTTGATTTCTAATACGGCAGCTTCTGTTCCTTTAGATGTTTGGACACCAAGTACAAATAACATAAAGCCACAAATTGGAGACCAATTAGCAATTGGATATTTTAAGAATTTTGGCAATAAAATAGACTACGAATTATCGGTAGAGACCTACTATAAGCAACTTCAAAATCAAATTGATTATATCGATGGTGCCGATTTATTGCTCAATAGCGCTTTAGAAGCCGATTTATTAAGTGGTAAAGGAAGAGCTTATGGATTAGAATTGTATTTTAAAAAGAATGTTGGAAAACTTACTGGATGGATTTCTTATACCTTAGCTAAATCTGAAAGAAAAGTTGATGGAATAAGCAATAACGAATGGTATCTGAATCGATTTGAT
>JADLHV010000033.1 GCA_020848595.1 Bacteroidia bacterium | reverse complement strand
TGCCAAACCCATGTTGTGCGTAGTTTTTATATTATTTTTCTTTCTCTATATTTTTCTAATTTATCAGCAAGATTGATATGCCCATTATTTCTTAAAACAACTAATATTTCTGTAAGCCAAATTGATATACAAGATAAAATAGGGAAAATTCCAATTATCCATAAGTATTTTCCTAATTCATTATCTTCTTTGTCTAACTGATTATGTATATCAGGGTGATAATAGACACTTCCTTCCTTTTCTATATAATATGTCATAATCAAATGTTGATTGACATGATTTTCTATAAAGCTTTTGTCTTTTAATTTAGCAATATCTTTATCGTAATCATCGTTTTCAATTCCAATTGTCAAAGTGTCACCAATTTCACAACTATCTTCTAATGAGGTGTTGTAATGAATATATTCATCGTACATTGGTTCAAATGTAAATTCTGGGAATTCGTTTAAATAAATATTTAAGTAAGTTGAAGACTTTGAACCATGTTTAAATTCAGGCTTTCTACTTAAAGTGCCTTTAAATAGTTTCAAATCCTGCACTTTAATATCGTCTGACTTTTGAAACAAACATGCATAAATTACAAATATTCCAAAAGGTAACAATGTAATAGTTCCTAAAACTTTAAAAAAATATTTTACATAATTTACTTGTCTTTTGTTGTTCTCAAATCGTTCAAATTGTTTTTCAAATATTAAAGCTGAATGTCCTAATATTCCAAAAATTGTAAAAAAAGAACCCAAAACAATTGACGGTAGAGAATAGTCTTTATTTCCTAATTCTTTAAATAAAAAGAAATATCCTGGTACATAAAATATGCAAAATAGTATTCCAAGTAATATTTTTGTTTTAAGTGTCAATTATTTCTTTTTGTAGGATTTCGGAAATTACGCACAACGGCAGTCTGTGAAAAAACCTTCATTAGCATAACACAAATCTAACAAAGAAAATTCAACAAGTCAAGCTAAAAGAACGTCTTGCATTTATGCAACACATTTTAGGTATTTCTCGCGAGCAAATCAGTTTTACCTGCCTTGAAGATTTTATTCCAACACATCACGAAGTACGTTTTATTGATGCATTTGTTGATTCAATTGATTTAATAAAATTAGGTTTTCAAGTACAGGCATTGAAGAAGGAGGGGCGTCCAAGTTTTCATTCAACTGTATTTTTAAAATTGTATTTATATGGCTATTTAAATGGCATTCGAAGTAGCAGAAAACTAGAAAAGGAAGCGATTCGAAATATAGAATTACAATGGCTGCTGCATGGCATCACACCAAACTATCATAGCATTTCCGATTTTAGAAAAGACAATCCGAATGCTTTGCGATCATTGTTTAAACTGTTTGTATCGTTTTTAAAAAATGAGGAATTGGTATGCGGTGAATTAATTGCAATTGATGGTACAAAGGTGAGAGCGAATAATAGTAAGAAAGCAAATTTCAGTCAAAGGAAAATTGACCGACACATCGAATACATCGATAATAAAGTAAGCGAATATTTAAAGGAATTGGAAGAAGCCGATGCGAACGATAATCGTACAAAGGTAACTAACGTAGAAGCTAAGATCGCCAAGCTGAAGGAGCGAAAAATAGATTATGAGCTATTAGAAAGGAAGTTACAAGAAAGCGACGATACACAGATTAGCACAACAGACCCTGATGCGAGAGCGTTGCTGGTGCAAGGTGTAGTCGTAGAAATAAGTCATAATATGCAAGCGGCAGTGGATTCAAAACATAATTTAGTGGTTGCAACGCATACGATTAATCGTAACGACAGGAATGCCCTGGCAGATATTGCATTGGAAGCGAAAAAGAATTTAGAAATTGAAACCTATACAGCCTTGGTAGATAAAGGCTATCACAACGGACGACAAATACAACAATGTACGGATGCAAACATTACCACCATCGTCGCACAACAAGAGATCGTCAATAGCAATGAAAAAGGCACAACACCGGAATACAGGGTCACAAAATTTGTGTACAACAAAACAGAAGATACGTACAGCTGTCCACAAGGTGAAGTATTAAAAACAACCGGCACCTGGCACGAAAAAAAATCAGATGGCAAACTACATTATCGCTTCAAACAATATACAACAGTAGCCTGCAAGCATTGCCCGGTAAGGCATTTATGCACCGCCAAAGCTGATGGTCGCAGAGCCATCCAGCGTAGCGAATTTGCAGATGCGGTAGAGGCCAATAGCAAACGTTATCAAGAAAACGCAGCGCTCTACAGAAAGCGACAAGAGATCAATGAGCACATATTTGGAACTATAAAACGGCAATGGGGTTTTAATCATACCAACCTTAGAGGATTAGAGAAAGTAAATGGCGAACACAGTTTAATAATGCTAGTCTACAACATCAAACGCACGATGAATATACTCGGTGTGACTGATCTGATACAAAGACTCAAGAATTGGAATTCACCTTACAAGAGGAATGACTTTGTTTTGTTTTTTAGGCTTTGTTTTAAGCCGAAATGGCAGTACATATTTATCGCACAAAAGTTAGCAGCATAAATATCAGCATCGCTTAAATCGTCTCTAATACATTCCTCGAAAATTGTATAAGGAAGAATGTATAAAATGGGAATTGAATTTTAGTTTTCTCACAGCCTGACGTTCTGCGCCTAGGCCTTCGTAGCGGAATTAAGAAACGAAAACACTCGGCAACAACAAATATAC
>JADLHV010000032.1 GCA_020848595.1 Bacteroidia bacterium | reverse complement strand
TTTAAAACAACAAGGAAGCAAGCAAATCTCAATAATTTACTTGCTTCTTTAAATATATTTTTAGATAATTCCAAGACTTTGCGCTTCGCTATAAGCATAGACTTTTATTTCGGTTTGTCTAGTGTTGGTACTTGTATTTATTGAAGTTACATATGTAATAACAGCGCTTTCATTTGTGCCATTATGAATTACAGCAATATTACCAGGCTGTATTGTCCCGGAAACATTACCTGAAGCAATTTGAATGTTAACTAAATCGCATACATCATTAAATGCATTACCGCTTCCGGTTCCTCCATTATTTACTAAAAGTGTTACACAACCAGGCGTATTATTTGGATCAAGTACAGTAAAAGAGCAATTCATTCTACCTGGATCAGTACAATTCAACTCAAAAATGCAATTGCCAGGGCCATCTGTCGAGAAATTCTCAGTAACTCGCAGCCATCCACCGGATCCAACTTGCTCAGTATTTTGAATAATGGTAATATAAGAAAAAGCGTTTATCGATATTGATAAGAGCGCTAATAAAACTATCTTTTTCATAAAATAAATTTGTTATTATAAAGTGATAAAATTAATTTGTTAAACCTAATGCTTGGGCTTCGATTAAGGAATAAATTTATACAGTTAAGGTCTCTGTATTATTAATTCTATACAACATAATTGTAATGAACAAAAAAACATCTAGTGCAACGAAAGTAAAATTTAAAAACGATAATTACAAGTGCGAAAACTTCCTTATAGAATCAAAATAGTTAAATAAAAAAAATAATTACTCATTATGCTATCTTAAAGCTTTGATTTAATAGATTTTACTTTTCCTACTTGAACAATTAAGCGCTTTCTTCATAAATTACAATATTTTAGCTGAAGTTGAGCGAAGTATCCTCTGAAAATGTCTTCCACATGGAATTTTTTAAATTTGGTTAAATGAATAATAGAACAATTGAGGTTTAAAAAAAGCAAGCAAGATTCGAAACGAATGTATTTTTTATTTATTAAGTCTTTTACAAAATTCAAATAAGGTTTGTTTTCATGTTATAAAATTTGCATATTTTTCTTTTAGATATAGCAGTGATTCAATTGTTTCACATGCTGAAGTGTTATGTTCTAATATAAATCAAAGACATGCTTAACTGGAATTCTAAAGTGTCAAACTTCATTTCAAAATGATTTACCAGTGTTTTTAGGCAATTGAATATGTTTTGTTGTTTTTAATTTTAGAAATCATTTTTCGAATCAGACTTACCATGAGATTTGTTAATTTATTCAAGTATTTTAAGTTACTTAACAAAATTACATGAATACAAAATTTATTTCAATTGTATATTTTTATTAATATAATTTTTTTCAGAGAATGATACTTTCAAATTATTAATTTTCGATAATTCCTTATACTAGATGGTTTAATTGTCATCAACTATCATAAATCCCTATTATTATCGAATCTTTATTTTAACTCATAAAAAAAGTATACAATTGATTATATTATTGTTTACATTCGTGGTTTAAATTACAAAAATGTCGGTTTTGAAAATAGGCGATAAAGCCCCTGATTTTAAATTATATAATACTGAGAAACAATTGTGTTCTTTAGAAGATTTCAAAGGTAAAAAAGTGGTTTTATTGTTTTTTCCTTTGGCCTTTACTTCTACTTGTACTGCTGAATTGTGTGGTGTAAGAGATGATATTTCTAAATATACTGGTTTAGATGCTGTAGTATTAGGAATTTCGGTTGATTCGTTGTTTGTTTTAAAGCAGTTTAAAGAAGAACAGCATTTAAACTTCGATCTTTTAAGCGATTTTAATAAAGAGGTTTGCACCGCCTATGGCACTAAATACGATTCTTTTGTTTTTGATATGCTAGGTGTGGCTAAACGTTCTGCTTTTGTGATTGATGGTAATGGGTTTATTCAGTATGCAGAAGTTTTAGAGAAAGCATCGGATATTCCTAATTTGGAAGAAGTGAAAGAAATTTTAAATAAAATATAGTTAATATTATCATGGGTACAGCCTTAATCATTGCATTAATAATTCTTGGTTTGATATTAATCTTACTTGAATTGTTTGTTACACCAGGTTTTGTTACTGGAGCATTAGGTGGGGTGGCATGGTATTATGCATTATATAAAATCTATCATGAGTTTGGTACTGTTTCTGGACATTGTGCTTTAGCTGGCTTGTTACTATTATTGATAGCATGTATAGTGATAGCAGTGAAAAGTGGTGTTTGGGAAAAAGTGTCTTTGAAATCAAGTGTAGAAGGAAAAGTAAATGAAATGCCTGATGTAAAATTAGGTGATTCTGGTTATACAAGCAGTGCATTACGACCAATGGGTCGAATGGTATTAAATAACATTAGTCTCGAAGTCACTTCTTTTGGTGAATTAGTAGAAGCGGGTGCTTTTGTTGAAGTTGTTAAAATTGAAAATAATAAAATCTACGTAAAACAAATATCTTTATGAATCTATTAGAAGTACCAAATTTCTTATTTGGAGCCGGTGGGATTATCCTCATCATTATTATATTTTTTATCTTTTTGTATTTTGTCCCTTTGGGTTTGTGGTTTTCGGCCATCCTTTCAAAGGTTAAAATATCATTATTGAATTTAATCTTTATGAGATGGCGTAAGGTGCCACCTGAAATTATTGTAAAGGGTTTGGTAAATGCTACTAAAGCTGGACTTACCATCGACAGTGATATGCTAGAAGCGCATTACCTGGCTGGAGGAAATGTTATAAAAGTTGTAGCTGCATTAATTAGTGCTGATAAAGCTAATATTCCTCTCGACTTTAAGGCTGCTACCGCCATAGACTTAGCTGGAAGAGACGTGTTTGACGCCGTTCAAATGAGCGTAAATCCAAGAGTTATCGATACGCCTCCAGTTTCTGCGGTTGCTAAAGACGGAATTCAATTAATTGCAAAAGCAAGAGTAACCGTAAGAGCTAATATCGCTCAATTGGTCGGTGGTGCTGGTGAAGAAACAATTTTAGCAAGGGTTGGTGAAGGTATTGTCACCACTATCGGTTCTGCTTTAAATCACAAAGAAGTTTTAGAAAATCCAGATAGACTCTCTAAAGGCGTTTTATCTAAAGGTTTAGATGCTGGTACTGCTTTCGAAATTCTATCTATTGATATTGCAGATATTGATATCGGTGAAAATATTGGTGCTAAATTACAAATGGACCAAGCTGAAGCTGATAAAAATATAGCACAAGCTAAAGCTGAAGAAAGACGCGCAATGGCTATTGCATTAGAACAAGAAATGAAAGCGAAGGCTCAAGAAGCTAGAGCTAAAGTTATAGAAGCAGAAGCTGAAATTCCAAAATCTATCAGCGAAGCTTTCAGAGCAGGCAACTTGGGTATCATGGATTACTACAAGATGCAAAATATCAAGGCGGATACCGATATGAGAGATTCTATCTCTAAACCGCCTAAATCTCAATAACGGATAGTTTTAATCTATCGCAATATAAATTTTATGCATAAATGCCGCAGTAATGTGGCATTTATGTTTTTATAGCTTATATGAATGCTATCAAGTATAAAATATACTCAGCAAAAAATAGATACCAAAATCGTTTATAATACTGTTTATAGCTCTGAACTTTTAATTTAAATAACGCTATCGTATTGGATAAAAATGCAATTAATAAAAAGACATGTCCCAGGCCGAGCCAAATTGATTCTCGATATTCATATATTGTAAAAAGATAAGCTGGAATTAATAATATATGACCAGCTAATATTGCACCTTTGGGTGTGTATAGCAATGCCATCGTTTTTATTTGGTATTGACGGTCGCCTTGCATATCCGGTAAGTCTTTAAACCATGCTATAACCACACTGAATAAGGTGATAAATATACATAGTATCACAATGTCATTACTTAATTTGTTGCTATGGTTAATAAGACTGTTGAATACATAGTAGCCGCCAAAATTTACCATTAAACCTCTCACTATAGAGATTGATAAAGCAGCCGGTAAATGGTGCTTTCTTAAATACAAAGGTGGACAGGAGTATGCCCAACCAATGCCCATCGACAAGCCAACAACGCCAATTAGTATAGGATGAATGAGGATAGACATCATTAATGCACCCCAAAAACAAGCCCAAACTATGCTTTTTGCTTGTGGCTTGGTTAATGCCCCTGAAGCTAAGGGAAGATATGGTTTGTTGATTTTATCTAATTCTATATCTTCAATTTGATTGATGCCAACAATAAAAATGTTACACATGAGTCCAGTAATGATGGCTTTAATTAACAACCCAATATGCTCAGATTCGTTGCCATTACATACCATCGCATACAAGGTTGTAATACTCACAATCGTGCCTATAATGGTGTGTGGCCTGCTGAATTGAATAAGTGTTTTTATGCGCATGCTTGAAGATGAAGGATTATGGATGGGCCAGCTAAATTGGATAAACGCAAAACATTTAACTGCTTGTTGTCTTTTGCTAATTGATTAATGTAGCGGCTCTGAGATTTTGATTTAAAAACAGAAATAATCCCATCGATACTGACTGTTATACTATTGAGTGGAATTAGGTAAGTTAAAATGAATTTCCGCCAAGTCATTTTACAGATAAAAGGTGTAAGCAATAAAACACCAATTGTACCGGCTAAGAATACTTTTATAGCACACATTAAAGTTGGCTCAAGAATTTCTGCAATATACATTTCGGCTCCCGCTTCTTGACAGCGTTTTATAATGCTATTTTGCTCTTCTTCGTTAAAATGATGAAAGGCATTTAATAGGATGTAACAATATTGGGGAGTAAATTCCATTTCTAAAATATCTGTAGAAATAGAAAGGTATCGTATATTGTCTGGCCATTGTTTTTGCAATGGGAATTTGTCACTCAATGTTAGCGACTTAAAAGATGTAGATGCATTGAAAATATGTAAACCTGGCACACCGCTGCCCGAACATAAGTCGTGTAAACTGTCGGAATTGTGAACGCAGTTTTTTAAGAGTTGAATAAAAGGCTTATAAATACCGCTAAAAACCGCCATTTGACCAATAAATTCGGCTTGTTCGACTCTTAAAAAATCTGGAAACCAGGTATGGTCTTCAAGTTCTTTCAATTTTATGCATTATTGGTGTCTGCAAAGCCGGTAAACATGCTGCCTAATAAGTCTTTGAAACTTATTTTCTTTTCAGCACTTGTCCTACTCAATTTACTATTCTCGCTTAAACCAAATAATATTAATTCCTTCATTAGATATTTTTCGTCATTATCAGATTTTTCGAAATGCTTCTCTACAAATTCATCTAATTCTGAAGATGAATCTAAATGTTTTCTATACACTTCATCTTTGTCGTCTATATTTAATTCTAAATGTTTGCCATCTTCGAACCATTGCATTATTGATTTATAAGGATTACTGCTATCATGTCCTTTCTTTTTTAGTTTTTCGAGTGGAGGGCATTTTTCTGAAAATATCGATTTAATGGCTTTACTAATCAAATTTTGAGCTACTTTTAATGGTCCCTCAGATTCACCTTCATATACCATTTCTACTTTTCCTGTAATAGCCGGAACAAGACAATATAAGTCGGCAATTCTACCTATTGATTGAGTCTCGTTATTGATTATTACCCTGCGTTCTATAGAACTTGCTAGTATTTCATAGGCACTTATACTTAATCGAGCAGAAACGCCACTTTTTGCATCTACAAATTCGCTCTGTCTTGCTTCAAAAACTATTTGTTCAACAGCACGTTTTAAGAGATCTGGAATTTTAATTCTATCTTCTTGTGTTTTTGGAATTTTAGCTTCTAAAGCCGTAATTGCAGCAGCAGTTTCTATGTCTTTAGGATAATGTGTAATGATTTGCGAACCAATACGGTCTTTTAATGGCGTAATTATGCTGCCACGATTGGTGTAATCTTCTGGATTAGCTGTAAAAACAAATTGGATATTTAAAGGTAAGCGCATTTTAAATCCTCT
>JADLHV010000031.1 GCA_020848595.1 Bacteroidia bacterium | reverse complement strand
GCATGAATAGCTGTTTTAGAAACAGAGGCACTTTTACTACCCATTACAGGTGCACAACCAAATGCTAATGCAGAAGATTTAATACCATTAACTAGTTCGATGTACTTCATTTTTATGTTTTAAATAATTAGCCAAACGCACTGCAAAAGCGCCTAGAAAGTAGGTTGGATTTGCTTGACCAGAGGTAGGAAAAACACTGGAGCTACAAATATAAAGATTACTAGTTCCAAACACTTTAAGGTTAGTATCCACCACACCATCTTGAGCAGAATCGGCCATACGAGTTGTACCAGATTGATGAATACCATCTTTAGAACCATTTCTTACAGCCTCTTTAAGTTGATCATCAGGGAACCAAAACTCCAATTGACCACAATTAATTGATTTTAGATAAGCATCCAATTCCTTATGTCCTCTTACGATAGCATCGACATCTTCATCTAAGAGTTGATAATCAATTTTAAGTGACTCACCATCTTGGTCGAGATACATTTGATTAGATTTATCAGGAATTTGTTCAGAATGAAAGTGGAGAGCATACGCATTTTGGCTATTGTATAAGAAAACGCCAGGCAATTTCCTTTCAGGCATATAGCGTTTATAGAAGATACTAAAAGGCGTAATAAAAGACATTGGAAAGTCTCTTAATAAATTTAGAAAATGTTTACCTAAACCATTCACTTTCCCTTTAGTAACCGAGTGTTTAATAGCAGGCGGTGCTAATTTTTTACCGAGAATAGGTGTAATCATAGCTAAGTACATAAACGACATAGCACCATTTTTATGTACAGGGTCATGATAAAGTGGATTATCGAGCCAAAAAGCCGTATTGAGTAAATTTTTCTTTAGAATAAAATCTGTTGTAAATTGAAATCTTCGTCTTACAAAAACATCTTTTTCTTTTTGAAAACCATAATCCGTTAATTTAGGATTACCGAAGAATTTTACAGAAGCGATTTTACCAGAAATATGACTTTGATAAAATTTACCGAGCGCATCTGGCACAAAACCAAGCGCATCAAAAATCTGTGTATTTTTAAGTAGAATACGAGTAGATTCTTGAGCACCGGCAGCCAATACAAAATCGAGTGCTTTCAGTTCTATTTCAGAATTATCAGAAGTATGTTTAAGAATAGCGGCGTTGATATTTCCATTATCACAGATAAATTTATGCGCTTTATACGATTCGAAAAGATAGATATTTTGTGCATCATCTAATTGTTTTTCGTATCTATCCCCAAAGCGAGTTGGCATACTCCATCTTTCGAGACGCGAGTCGGTTACATAATCGGGGATAAAGCCTTCTGCGATTCTTTTAGGCGTGCTATTCGGAATTTTATCCAAGTCGAAAGTATCAGAACCACATTCAAAATATTGAGAAGTTTTAGCCGTGTATTGGCAAACATCATCAAACAAAGAAGGTTCCCAAGTGCAGTCATTATTAACGATAGGTCTAGGCACAAAATCGATTTCATCGTACATAACACATCTACCACCCCAAGTTCTGCTAGTACCACCTAAACCTTTATTAGTACAATCGTAGGGACCATAATGATTTATTGGATTATTAATAGATATAGATTCATCGAGTTGGTTAGGACCTTCTTGATGACGAGCACCAAATTCTATTAAAGCTATTTTTTTAAGTGGATTTAGAGCGGCGTATTCGAGAGCTAGAATAATACCAGCGGGACCCGTTCCAATTATACAGAGGTCAAAAAGATTTAATATATCGTCTTTAGTAGTTTTCATTTTAACAAGTTGCGCCTAATCCTTCAAGAAATTTTTTCTTTGTTTAACATTTTTAGCAGGATTACCGCTATAGACAGACCAATCGGTCATATGAGAAGAGAGAATACTACCGGCACCGAGCACAGAGCCTTCATGACAAATTGAGCCAGGTAAAACAATAGCACGAGCGCAGATCCAAACATAAGGTTCGAGGATTATTTTCTTCTTTACATAATCAAAATCCTTAGAATTATAATTATGAGTAGCCCCACAAATATAAGCACCTTGCGAGATGATACTATGGTGACCGAGATAAACACCACCAGGATTATAAACTTCTACATCTGGACCAATAGTAACAACTTCTTCTGTTTCTAGAAGACGAGGCGACCAAACCGAAGCAGAAGGATAAACGAAATTATTTTTACCAATTTTAGCACCAAATAATCTCAGAAAAAAGATTCTATAACGGTGCAGAGGACGCGGAGTCCATTTGCAGAAAATCAACCAAGTTATATTCCACACCAATCTATAGAGTTTATCTGTTAATCCAAATACAGGCCTTTGATAGGCATCTGAATTATTGATATCATGAGAACTTAACATCTTTATAAAATATTTTTTAATTCGGTTAGTAATTTATTCGCAGAAGCTTCTACAGTAAAAGCAGACTGATATAAATTAAATGCATTATTTTTTAGTACTTCCTTTTGAGTTTCTGAATAATTAGCCCATTCGTTTAGACCTTTAATCGTTCCATTTAGAGAATCATCATTAACGATTCCGGCTTGAGCGTTAGCAACCATATCATGAATATTTACTTTATTCGAAATTAAGACAGGGATGCGGCAGGCTAAAGCTTCGGCAACAGCGATACCAAAATTTTCTTGATGACTAGGCAAAACAAAAGCTTGACAATTATAGAAAGCAGACCATTTAAATTCACCGAGCAGAATACCAGTAATAAACACATGTTGACTTAAGAATTGATTACCATCAATCAACTGTTTAAGCCCTTTACCATATTCAGAATCCATACCTGGTCCGGCTATAACTAGCAGAGGCGCCGAAGCATTATTAGCATAAACTTTATTAAACGCTTCTAGAAGGATATCCACGCCTTTTTTTTCATGAATACGGCTTAAGAACAGCAAATATTTTTTCCCTCTTAAGGCAGAGTATTTATCAAAAAAAATCAAATCATCAAGAGTATTATTAGCTGGAGGAGCTTGAATAC
This sequence comes from Bacteroidia bacterium, assembly GCA_020848595.1. Taxonomy (GTDB): domain Bacteria; phylum Bacteroidota; class Bacteroidia; order NS11-12g; family UBA955; genus JABMMZ01. The sequence goes on along the minus strand of JADLHV010000031.1, from coordinate 8,967 downwards.
CATAAGACACATTGATAGTGCGTTTAGGTTTATAAGGTTTAAATGTAGTAGCGGCTAAACGCATTTCCTCATCGCAAGTAAAGAGCAATCCATCGGCATTTTTAACATTTTTAGATTCGATGAAATACCAATAGAACAAATTACGAAGCGCTTTGATTTTACGACCTTCAGCTTTTTGGAAATACGGGTCTAACATACCATGCGGCATTAAGAAAACCTTAGGTAAATTAGAAGATTTAGATTTTTTAAGTTGCTTTAAAACTTTGTTAACGGCATATACATGGAATTGCCATAAACCATGAACGATAACGGCATCATAATCACCAATATGTTTTTCGAGCCAAGGAATTAAATTTTTACTATGCGCCCAAGGACCATTAGAAGCACCGACGGCAAAAATTTGGAAATCATCTTTACGGATATAATTCGATTTAGGATCATCCATACAAACGACATCAGTATGAACACCAAGATTTTTAAGAGCGGGCACAGAGTTACGAATCCCTTGACAAGGTCCACCATTAGAAGGGTTCATACTCGTTATGACTCTTAGCATTTTCATTTACGCATCAATATTATTTTCATCCATCCATCTTTCGAGCACAACGAAAGCCCAAACATGTGTCCAAGTAATATTTTTATCCTTATTGAGGAATCTATTCCAGTAATTGATTAAACTATCTTTTTTGAACAAGCGTTTATTTTCGAGACGTTCGATAGAAGCCTTGCAATAATCCTTTAGTTCATTGCGCAGCCAAAAGTCCCATGGAAAAGAGAACCCTTTTTTAGGTCGATAAACCACATCATAAGGAAGCATATCACCCAGAGCTTTAACTAAAAGTGATTTAGGCGTACCTTCTTCCATTTTAAATTCATCTGGCACACCCAAAACATATTCAATTAATTCGTAGTCGAAGAAAGGCTCTCTAACTTCGAGTGCCCATGCCATACTCATTTGATCTGTATCTTTAATGAGCACATCGAGCGTATAATTGCTCATTTCACCAACCGAGTATTGACTTAAGTCGGGATATTGAGCCAGTACAGGACTATTTAAGTCAATCCAGTTGACCTGTTCCTTACAAGCGGGAGCATCGATTAATTGATCTAACTCGTGTTTAAGGAAAATACTTCTACTATTATTATAGAAACGCGAGAAGCCTTTATCAGCAGATTGTTGAAGATCGTATATTTTAGATATAGCGCGATTAGGATATATTTTCTTAATAGTAGAGACAGCTAACTTACTTAAATGATTGTAGAACATCCAGGCTTTGTTTTTAAACTTTTTCCAACGTTTAAAATTTTGGTATCCAGCGAACAATTCATCTCCACCCAAACCAGTAAGCACTACTTTAATACCAGTATCTTTAACCAATTTAGAGACCAAATAAGTATTGATACCATCGACGGTAGGCGTATCGAGATCAGAGAAAAACCCAGGTAATTCATCGATAAGCATTTGAGGACGCAAGAGGATTTCGGTATGTTCGGTTTTGTATTTATCCGCAATCATTCTAGCGTAAGTCGATTCATCAAATTCCTTTTCATCAAAAATAATAGAAAAAGTTGCGACAGGTGTTTCGCTTTGCATAGCCATAGAAGCTACAGCAGCAGAAGAGTCGATACCACCAGACAAGAAAGCACCAACTTTAACATCGGCGACCATTCTACGTCTAATAGATTGTTCGAACAAATCTTTAGTTTTAGCTTTAGCTTCATCAAGCGATTTAGGTTGATTTGCAGGATTAATGGGTTTAACCATATTCCAATATTCGAAAGAAGAGAAGACGCCCTCTTTAAGAGTAGCATAGTGTCCAGGCAACAATTGAAATACGTCTTTAATTATTGTACGAGGATTTTTAACTGCAATTCTAGAGAGATATTCGCAGAGACCTTGTCTATCTAGAATTCTAGGAACTATATTAGACATGAGGAGACTTCTAATTTCGGATGCAAAAGCGAACTTGCCATTATGAGCGGCATAGTACAGAGGTTTAATTCCCATTCTATCGCGCGCCATAAAGAGAGATTGATCTTGTTTATCCCAGATACAGAAGGCGAACATGCCATTCAATTTAGAGAGACAATCTTTACCCCATTTTTTATAAGCGGCTAAAATAACTTCCGTATCCGAGCTAGTTTTCCAGGGATAATCGAGTTGATTTCTAACTTCTTGATAATTGTATATTTCGCCATTAAAAACGATAACATGACGATCTTCTTGATCGAACATAGGTTGATCGGCACCATTACTAAGATCTATAATAGAAAGACGCACATGACCGAGAGCCACTTTATCTTGCACAAAGGTATTTTGAGCATCAGGGCCACGGTGTTTCATAGCCTCCATCATTGGTTGGATTAGGTTTTTACCAGATTCCAAATCATGTCCTATAATTCCAGTTATTCCACACATATTAATTTAATCAATAGACGAAACCGTCGGTTCTAAAAAAGTATTTTGTATCTTTTGGCATATCGGCGATAGGTTTAGCAGGCACCCCACCATACAATTTATATTCCTCTTCAAATTTTTTATTTAATAAAGACTTAGCACCGAGTACCGAGTAAGCAGGCAATTTAGCACCACCAAGCATAACGACATTGGTACCGACAAAAGTAAAATCCCCAATTTCTATAGGCGCACTATCTTGAATATTTTCGACAATATTGATAGAATGCGTTAAAAACTGCGATTGATAACCAGCAATAGTAACCAAATTGCCAACTTTTATCGTATTTGTGCAATCGATATGGTGATTTTTGGTAAAATGAGAATCGTGTCCCATAATTAGAGCCGCTTTTCTATCAGGTTGGTGTTTAAAATAAGGAGAATCGCTAAGCGTACTAAGACCCGTAATCCAGCATCCCCTGCCAATAGACGAGTTTTCACCAAGGTCAATTAGGTCGAGGTGAATGGCAGTAGAGAAACTATAAAATTTAGAGTTTTTGGCCATTTTAAGATGAGAGGGGAAAATCCAGGCCAATCCGATTCTAGCAGAAGGGTGAATTTCGTAACCAAATACTTTAGAAAGTAAGAACCTTTTGATAGGCCAAGGCGATATGACTACAAAAAGTTTAAGTAGTTTTTTCATTTGTGTTTTCGAGATGGAAGCTAATATATTCCTCTATCATACGTTGAGGATTAAATCGATTGCAATTTACAAAACCTTTCTGAACCAAGTCACTTTTTGTATTATTAAAAGATAAAGAAATAAAAGCATCAGCAAATTCTTGAGGAGAATAGGGATTACAGAGCAGTGCAGCACCGCCACTAACTTCAGGGATTGGTTCGATATTACTAGCGATAACGGGGGCTCCACAGGCTTGAGCTTCAATAATAGGCCAGCCAAATCCTTCTGAAAAAGAAGGAAAAATGAAAGCCTCGCAGGCACTATACAGTGCATTTAGAATTTGATAATTTGGTCTAACAACCGAGATAACACGATTTTCTAGTCCAAAAGACACTACTAATTGCGTTAAATCATCTTCGAGTTCTTGACCTGCAAAAATGAGCATACCATTCCATTGAGATTGGATTAAGTTCATCATTTCGATGATTACTTTTCTATTTTTACGAGGAAGAGAAGAGCCAATATGAAGGATAAAAGGAAGATCGGCAGGAATATGAGCTTTATTTAAAAGTTCGATAGCATCCTTTTTAGGCATAGGGACAAAATCCTCATTAAAAGCATTCAAGATTAAGCGTCTATCATTATTATTAGGATTCTTTTTTAGGTCAAGTTCATTTAAAAGATTTAAAGTAGTTTGAGAGACCGTTGCTAATTTTTTAGCTTTAAGTAGCCCTTTAAGAATCCAAGATTGAAGAATGACACCAAAACTAGAAGCTTCACAATAGGCATCTTTATGACCGAGAGCACCTCTAATAGCGAGTACATCGTGACAAGAGACGATGGTTTTAGCGTTAGGGAGATAGCGGAGATAGATTACATTAGAGTGATCGGCGATATGAAAGCGCACATTAGATTTTCTGTTAGAAGGAAGCAGCAATCTTAAGGTTATTACTAAAGGAAAGACCACCCATTTATCGAAGTAAGCCAACCATTTACCCAAACCAGAGAAAGTATTTTTAGCTAAGACACCCAAGAAAACAGTTGGCGACCAAACAACCGCGATATGTCCAGATTGTTCGAAACCATTTTTAAGCAGATTTGTAATCAAATTCATGCTCATCTGTTTATATTTAGAGTAGTTCCCTATAAGTATAATTTTTAATTGTATATTATCTTTATTATTCAAATTTAAGTGTCTTCAGATTCATTAAAACCAGCCAGCATCATTCCACCCATTAAAGTACTAAATCCAACCGAAGTTGGTTGCGCCCATTGACCTTGCAAGAAAATAAGAAAGCTAACACCCAGCATCATCCAAGGTAAAAAGTTATCTTTCCTCATAAACTGAAACGAACGCCAGGCCATAACAGAGGCAAAATGTATTCTTATAAATATTAAAATCAATCCCATAATAGGACCTAATTCACCAATAATCCTTCCCCATTCCTCTTCAGAAATTAAAAAAACATTGGCTTTACCAAAAAGCAATTGAGCGCCGACGTTACTACCCATGCCAATACCCATTCCAAAGAAAGACATTTCAGTTGATTCCGAGAGTGCCTTGAGCATACCACCCAAGAAACGGTCGACAAATACATTATCCAATCCACCTTCAGCTTCATTAGCCGTATCGAATCTATCTGTAAAAGCGCCCGTAGAGACTTGAAAGAACTCCGTTTGACTTAAGATAGCGAGAGCTAAAAAGCCGACACCAAACAGTGTAAATATTTTAGAAACGTGTTTAGATTTAGTAGATACAGCCATAACCATCATCATAAGTTCGATGATAGTATTAAAGAGCAAAGAGCGACTAATTGAAAGAGGTATTGCAATAACCAGGGCCAAAGCCGAGCCAATTAACAAAAATTTATTTATTCTTTCGGAGCGAATAAAGAAATACAGAACAAAGATACTTACGATACTAAAATACTGCACCAATCCAGTAGTAAAAGAGAAAGTACCGGGAGGTCTAAAAAACTCACCAGAACCAGAAAAACCTCCCCCTTCCATATTTCCACCGACACCACGATTAACCCAAGCCGTTTGAGGACTGTAGAATTGTAAACCAATAAGAATAGCCATAGGTATAGCAATCCATAAAATTGCACGACCCATTTTTTCGACATCGAGTTGAGTAAAAATTTTACCCATAACAAACATCATTGGAAAATGAATGAATAAAGTTCTAGCTCCATAAAGCGCTACAAACAAATTACCATGACCGACACCCATTGCTGTGATAACACTAATAACACCAATGACATTAACAATTTTTATATAAAAAACATTCGGATAAAGTCGGTATTTGTAGGCTGTTAATAGAATAAATAAAGCGACAGGATCACGAATAATAAGAAGAGGAGTTGCTAAACCAGGTACCACCCATTTTCTCAAAGCACCTTCAAAAATTAAAAGATAAAAATACATCCATATTCCAGATTTTATCAACCAAATAGGGTCCGACCAAGTACGTTTCATTGGCGGTTCTAATTGATTTGATATTTTACTAGATACGTTCATATTATACCATCACTTGATTAGAATGCAAATAATTTTTAATTTCTAGAGCTAGATCATTGCCGTAATCCGACCAAGTTCTACTAAGCGCTTTATTAAAAGCATTATGACTCACCTCCGCTAAAAGGTTTCTATCTTGAATTATGCGTTCTAGAGACTCAACCAAAGCAAAGGTAGAACCCGCTTCAATAATCCAGCCATCATGATTATTCTGAATAATATCAGGACCAGCAGTTCTATCAGTAGTTATAACGGGAGTTCCTTGCGACATTGCTTCAGTAATAACAAGACCAAAGCCTTCGAAAAGAGACTGAAAAACCAGAACATCCTGTTGATTCATCAAATTAAGAATTTCGTGATGAGGCAAACTAGGCATCCAACGACAAGACAGCAGAGCCTTATCGAGCGCTGGACAATCGACATTTCCCTTTCCACCAACAACAGTCAACTCAATTGACTTACCCAATTGACTTGCAGCTTCGAACAGATTGGCAATACCTTTTCTTTGAGATAAACCACCGACATAAAGCACTTTAAGAGGTATATTTTTATCCGAGATTACATTTGATTTTTTACGAGGTGTAGGAAAACCATACGGTACAACTTTAATAGACTTTAAGGGAGCAGGATAAGCTGATAAAGTATGAGCAGTAAAACTACTTGCTACATAGATTTCATCTGCCAATTCAAGTTCATGATCTTTTCTTTCAAGTTTAGCGAGAGAGTCATTAAAACCCGTGATAGTCATACCCCATTCAGGGCGTAATTCAATTTCCTTTTGAAGTAAATTTCGCGCCATTTTCCAATAACCGATTGGCAAATCATAAAGCGACTTCATCCCTACTTTTTTAGCCGCCATAAAAGAAAATTCGGCACCATCTTCATAGGCATAAACAGCATCGGCATTTAAACCACTAAGAATTTTATTCGCCAGCATTTTATCCATCGACCTATAAACTGCATCGACACTAAAGCGACCAATTTCGTGTTTATACCAACTTTTCCAACCAGCCTTAAGCGATACTAAGCGCATTAATTCATTAAAACTATGCGTATGCGTATAAGGTTTAAGAGATGAATCGAAATGTCTACGTTTAATTTCACTAAGAGGTCCAATACTTATTTTATCTAAAAGAGAGCCATCGAAACAAGCAATAGCAGTATGAAACTCCTTAAGCAATCCAGCTTGAACAAATCCAGAAAGAGCTGCCCTTACATTGGCATTTCCATTTGGGTGCATCGCTATGATAGAAGCATTACTCATGAATTCTTAGATAAATGAAGTTCTAAATCATTAGTAAATTTAGATACAACATCAGCAAGATTGCGTTTTAAATTAGGTTTGTTAAGATGATTAACCCATTGAGCGATAATACCAGGTTTATATTCGACAATAGGTTCATCAATTATATAGTTAGTAATATTTTCGGATTGCCATAAGATCGATTCGGCCACATTAATAATAGGTAATCCATGTTTAAACATAGCGGCAACCGAGCCACTTTTCTCATACAGACTAAAAGGTGTGGTACTGATACCGATGTGACTTTCAGACATAAGATGAGAAATTTCTTCAACTGTTAAGAGACCTTTAATAGAGTAAGGCAAATTATTTTGTTTAAAAGCCTGTTCCCATTCCGCCAAATTACTTCCATTTTTACCTGCGAAGACGATAGAAATTTCCTTATTAGAAGACCTTGCGTAATCACTTAGCTCACGAGCAAAATCATTAACAGGGGCGGCATTGCAGATAAAACCAAAAATAATAAACTGTAAAGAATTATTAGGTTCTATTCGACTAATATGAGATTCATCCACTACAGGAATATTACTAATAATAGGCAAATGACCAGCAGCAATTCCATTTAACTTTAAGAGATTTAAGTAAGTTCTAGATTGTGTATGAATAAGTACAGGCTTTAAAACACGAATCATAGAACGTATGATATACTTTTGAAAAAAACCGAAAATTTTATCTTTAAACGGCGGATTTTTTTCCATAGCCAACCACAATTCATGAAACATTAGATGGAATTTAGACTGAGGGAAAACTTGTTTTATATCAGATGCAAAAGAAAAAGGCAGACCTCTATTATTAAAAGCATAGAGTACGTATTGCAGACTAACAATTTGAGGTGCATGACCATCCAACCAACGATTAATTTCAGTAGCTTTTTGATTGGCATTTAAATTAGTAGGCAATCGCAAAGTATCCAATACTAATTCGTCACTAGATTGAAGATCAATTGTAGTTGTATCAATATGTCTATCGTTATAAGCTAGCAATTTAACCTTATGACCATTGCGCATTAATTGAGCGCCCATACGACGACAATAGTCACCAATACCATCGGCACCAGGTTTAAGAGAACCGCAGACAAATACAATATCGAAATTAACTTGATTCAAGTTGAAATTATACCAGAGTAGAATTAACGATGTTTAGCGTATACGCAGGATTTTTCCAGTTCAGACATTCCATATAACCAGCAGCACAAGGCACATTTCTAGTGAGGTGAACACAAGGGTGACAAGGCACTTCACTATCTACCACTTTACCTTTAAACGCTGGAGAAATTACTCTAGACATATTGACTTCCGTGATACACACAGTAGTTCTTTCGTTAGCAGTTTGAAGTAAATGCGAAGGGAAACTATCTGTAGAGACATTCCATTTAGCATTTTTAGCGATAGCGATAATATCACCAGGTTCTTTGTAATAAGGAATAACTTTAAGACCAGCATCAGTAAATAATTTCACTTCAGCATCTTTATGAAACAAAGCATAATAAGCATTTGGCAAATTAGCTTTAGCCCAATCAACCGGAACAAATTGGCGACTAGTACCATTAGGGAAAACGACGATATTATCTTTCACATCATCAGGGATAACGAGTTCAGGCGAAAGAGGAATATTACCATTTAAACGTTTAAAAATTTCAGGGAAATCCTTATTAGCTTGAACCGAGTATGTTTCCCAAGAGATATTTCTCAAAGATTTAATTGCTACGATTTCGAGATAACCATGATACGTTTTACTAATAGCAGCAGGCGGCACATTAACCAAACTAAAAAAATCGAGCGTATCAAAAATGAAGAGATTGATATAATCTTTCAGTTGTTTTTTCTTTTTATCTTGAATAACATTTTTCTGGAAAGGTTCAATATATTTTTCACCTTTAAGAATACCCGGAATTAAGTCTTTGAAACCCAGAGTAGAGTAGCTATACTTCATTTCGGGAGTTTTGCTATCTGCAATAGTTAGGCGATCACCCCAAGTGATACGAGCGAGAGGTCTTAAGAATTCGGGAATAAGAATATGAATATCTAGTTCAGGTTTTAAACCAGCTACGGTATAAAATCCAAGCAATCT
>JADLHV010000030.1 GCA_020848595.1 Bacteroidia bacterium | reverse complement strand
CGATGCCAAACGCTATTTTCACAATAGGACGGGACTCGGAAATTATAGTCGCGACCTAGTAAATAATTTGGTGAAACAACACCCTGAAGACCGGTTTTTTCTTTTCGATAAATCGCCTGAAATTGATGGTTTAGATAGGCATGTCATTGCTGTACCTCCTAGCGATATTGCACGTTTTTTCGGCAATCTCCTTTGGCGTCCATTTTATATCAGGAAGGATATGGCCAAATATAAATTGGATTTATTTCATGGTTTAAGTAATGAATTGCCTTTTGGAAAGTTCAACGCAAATATTAAAAAAGTTGTAACTATTCACGATGTTATTTTTGATGTTTATCCCAATCATTATTCGTGGATAGATCGTCAAATTTATCGCAAAAAGACAGCTCATGCAGTTGAAGTAGCCGATTCTATTATTGTCACCAGTCAGGCTACCGCTAACGATTTGATCCATTATTACAAATTTGATGTCAATAAAATTCAAGTTGTCTACCAAACTTGCGGCGAAGCACACAGGCAAAGCTATTCTGATTATGAAGTAGAACAATTTAAAGTTTTATATCATTTGCCTGATAGTTTTTTCTTGTATTTAAGTAGTTTTCAAACTCGTAAGAATCACCTACAATTGTTAAATGCATACAAGTATTATCAAGGTGATTTTAAACTAGTTTTAGCCGGTAAACCAGGCGAAACTTTAGAGGCTTGTAAGCGCTTTATTAATTTAAATGGTTTAGATCAAAAAGTGCTTATACTCGATACAATACAAACACATCAATTGCCCTTGCTGTATCGTTCAGCTAAAGCATTTGTGTACCCAAGTTTAATTGAAGGATTCGGAATTCCATTATTGGAGGCTGCCGAAGCTGGTTTGCCTATTGCTGTGAACGATATTCCGATTTTTAGAGAATTAGCCCCAGAAGGCTCTTTATATTTTAACGCAAACGATACTCATCAATTTGCTCAAGTGCTAGATATTTTAAGTACTTCATCGCCTTCTAATTATAGTAATTATTTAGAACGTTTTAATCCTATTCAAACAACTCAGCAGGTTTATAATCTGTACAAATCTCTGTTGTCTTAGAATTTGCAGCTAACCATTATATTTTAGGTGTTTATTATAGATTTTATTTATATATATAATAAAATCAATGAACTTCAATTTGTTTTTTTTGTCTAAATTATTTTGGGCGTGCCCCAGCCGCAGATAATAGAAGCGTATCTGTTGTAAAATTTGAAATAAAAAATATGACGTAAGCGGCTGGGTCGGGCTATTCGTTGCAAGTCCTCGCTCGTTCCTCGCTGTGGGCTTTACACTGCTATCCCTCACGCGGAGATTCGTAGTAATTAAAGTTTGTAAAAAATGCAGAATCTGTTATTCGTTTGGTTCTATATGAATAAGAACATGGCCTAATTCTGGAATAACATGCCTTAAAGTGTCTTTCAAGTTATGAGCAATTGCATGGCCGTCTTTTACACTCATATTGGCATCTACAATTGCATGTAGATCGATATGGTATTTCATTCCAGCTTTCCTTACAAAGCATTTCTCTGTTCCAATAACACCATTCACTTTAAGAGATTCGGTTCTAATATTCAAAATAAGATCATCGTAGACATGTTCATCCATAATTTCACCTAAAGCAGGTCTAAAGATTAAATAGCTGTTATAAAGAATAAAAAAAGAGGCAAATAATGCGGCCCAATCGTCAGCAGATTCGTATCCTTTTCCAAAGTACAATGCAACTGAAATGCCAATAAATGCCGATATAGAGGTTATTGCGTCGCTTCTATGGTGCCAAGCATCTGCTTTCAGCGACGAGCTATTAGTTTCTTTGCTTTTTTTAATAACAATTCTATACGAAACTTCTTTCCAAATAATTATTGCGCCTAAAACAATTAGTGTCCAAGGTTTAGGTAGTTCGTGGGGTGTGGCAATATTTATAATGCTTTCATGAGCAATAAAAACCGCAGAAGTAATCAAAAATCCTACAACTAAAAATGTAATTAAAGGTTCAATCCGACCATGGCCATAAGGATGATTTTTATCAGCAGGTTTATTAGCATATTTAAGTCCAAATAAAACTAAACATGATGCTAGTATATCAGTGGTAGATTCTATAGAATCGGCAATAAGGGCGTACGAATTTCCAAAGAAACCAGCCAACCATTTAGCTAAAGCCAAAATAGTATTACTAAAAATACTAAAATATGTTGCTTTAATGGCTATTTGATGTGTATTTGGCTTCATTTGAATCAATTATTATAATGTTAGTCAATTTGCTGTTGTAAAATTGAACATTGGCATCAAAAAAGTAAAACTAGCTATAAGTTAGATATTGGATATAACCTATAAAGGTTCAAATTTAAGTCTCTTTTAGTTACTAATCCTTACAAACTTGTTGTTTTGTATTTTGAGATTATAAAAATTAAGCGAATGATGTGTAGATTTTTCTGCCTTTTTTAATTCATCTAAATCTTATTAAAGTTGTATTTTGTTGTAATCTTCTAAACAGAATAAGTAAGTTTTTTATCTTAACTTTAAATACTTCTATTTGAAAAGAGTCGACTTTCAATACATTTATTTGGATGTCCAATAGAAGCCCATATTGCACCCAATTGTATATAGATAGGTTTTAAAATTGTTGACTTTTAAAATACCGTATTTGAATGTCGGTTCAAATCGAAAATGCATTTTTGAGTTAATTTCATAATCAAGTCCGAAACTTATTAATGGCGAAACACTAAATCGATTGTATCCTAAGTCTGATGGTTGGGTTCTTTTTTCGGTTCTATCTGGATAAACTTCTATACTTGTTACGGTCTCTTTTATAAAAATATTGGTAACTAAGCCAGCCGATGTAATAAATCGTGTTCTTTTATGCCCGAACATAAAATTGGCTTTAATAGGAATATCAATAAAATGAATATGGTAAATGTATTTTATTCTTTCAGGCATATCGGGTTCAGGGACTAAAAATCGCAATTCTATAAATTTGTTGGCATAGCCTTTTTTAGAAAATTGAATGCCTGTTTCTATGCCAAATTGATGGGTTAGATTAAAACATAAATTTATTCCTGTTGTAAATCCTGATTTGGGAATTTCATTGTCATCGCGATATTGTTTTATGTATTCTCTATTGGTACTCCCTGGACCGATTTTGAGGGTTCTATAACAAATATCAGGTGAAAAATTTATACCTATAAGTCTTTGTTTATTGGCTATATTACTTTTTTGATAAGATGGTAATTGACTATTGGCGATTGAAAACCAAAATAAAGCAATAAACATGCATAGATGTGTCTTCATAGATAATTCAAATTTAAGTAAGTTTATTTATTTTCTAAAATGATTTTTATATCATTTTAGTGTAGACTTTATTAAATAAATATGAAGTAACCCTTATGAGAGAAATTAATAGAACCTACTTATTTAGAAGGCTTGGCACTATTTATAAAGAACACTTTAAAGGTGTAGTAAATTGAAAGAAATGATTAAACAGATAATTGTTTTTGCCATTCCCAAGCGGATTTCACCATTTCATTAAGATTGTGTTGAGCTGTCCATCCTAATATATTTTGAGCTTTGCTAGCATCAGCCCAAACTTTCTCTACATCACCAGGTCTGCGAGGTCCAATAGAATAATTTAGTTGAATATTATTAACCTTTTCAAACGCTTTAATAATCTCAAGAACTGTTAAGCCATTGCCGGTTCCAATATTAAAGACTTCAAATTGTAATTCAGGATGCAGAGATAAATAATCTAATGATTTAACGTGAGCGATTGCTAGATCCGAAACGTGGATATAGTCACGCACACAAGTACCATCTTTGGTATTGTAGTCGTCGCCAAAAACCGTAATTTTTTCTCTAATACCAGCAGCAGTTTGAGTGATAAAAGGAACTAAATTATTTGGAACACCAAGTGGTAATTCGCCAATCTTAGCAGAGCTATGAGCACCAATTGGATTAAAATAGCGCAATGCTACTGTATTTACAAATTTACAATCGCTTAGTATTTCTTCTCCAATTTGTTTGGTATTACCATAAGGTGAATTAGCCTTTTTGATTGGAGATAATTCGTTTACAGGAGAAATATCTGGTTCGCCATATACAGTGCAAGATGAGCTGAATACTATGTTTTTAACTCCGTTGTTTTGCATTACTTGAAGCAAATTAACTAAACCACCAATATTATTGGAATAGTATTTTAATGGTTCTTGGACCGATTCGCCAACAGCTTTAAATGCGGCAAAATGAATAACAGAATCGATTGGATTTTCTTTAAATATTTTATCTAATGCAATAGGATCACAAACGTTTTCCTTATAGAATTTAATATCGATTCCAGTAATAGATTGAATGCCATTCAGCACATTTTCGGAGGTGTTACTAAGGTCATCGATTATAATTGGGTCATAACCATGGTTGATAAGTTCAACAACAGTATGTGCGCCAATATAGCCTAATCCACCAGTTACCAGTACCTTTTTCATTTTATTCTTATTACTTTGTTTTCTATAAGTTCGTATTCTTGTTGTGTTTCTGGACAGATAGCTATATTATTTATAAAATCGAGTTTGTGTCCAAATTCGCTTACCCATCCAATTTGATGTGCAGGATTGCCAACGAGCAAGGCATAATCGGGAACAGGTTTAGTAATTACAGCACCAGCACCAATGAGTGCATATTGACCAATTTCATTACCACAAATAATAGTTGCGTTTGCACCTATACTAGCACCTTTTTTAACGAGAGTTTTTATATATTGGTCTTTTCTAATTACAGCACTTCGCGGGTTGATAATATTGGTAAACACCATTGACGGTCCGAGGAAAACATCATCTTCGCATATTACTCCTGTATAAATAGAGACATTATTTTGCACTTTAACATTGCAGCCTAAAATAACTTGAGGCGAAACGACAACATTTTGACCTATATTACAATTTTCGCCAATTATACAATCGGGCATAATATGAGAGAAATGCCAAATTTTTGATCCGTTGCCAATAGAGCAACCCGAATCTATAACGGCGCTTGGGTGTGCAAAGTAGTTCTGCATAGGCAGATTATAAGCCTAAAACGCGTTCTTCAGGCAATTTTCCATCGAATAGCATTTCTGGATTTTCGAGTAAGTTTTTGACACGTACTAAGAAACTTACACTTTCGCGACCATCGATAATTCTGTGGTCGTAACTTAATGCAACAAACATAATAGGACGAATAACGATTTGTCCATTTTCGACAACTGGGCGTTCGACGATGTTGTGCATACCTAATATAGCAGATTGAGGAGGGTTAATTATTGGGGTACTCATCATACTGCCGAATACTCCACCATTAGTAATAGTAAAGGTACCACCGCTCATTTCTTCTAAAGATAATTTATTATCACGAGCTTTTACAGCTAAACGTTTGACTTCTTTTTCAATACTAGCTAAGCTCATCGATTCTGCATTTCTAATGACAGGAACAACTAATCCTCTTGGACCAGAAACCGCAATAGAAATATCGCAATAATCATTGAATTGAATGTTTTCACCATCTATAAAAGCATTAACTGCTGGCCAATCGAGTAATGCAATACAACAAGCTCTAGTAAAGAAACTCATGAAACCTAAACCAATTTCGTGTTTTTCTTGGAAAGCAGCTTTGTACTTATTTCTAAGATCCATGATGGGTTTCATGTTAATCTCATTAAAAGTAGTAAGCATGGCAGTTTCATTTTTGGCAGCTACCAAACGTTTGGCAACTGTTTTACGCAGATTGCTCATCTTTTCGGCTCTTGTATTACGTTCGCCGTTTGGACTGTATTTATTTGCAGTGCCTTTAGCTGCACCACTAGCAACTATTGCTTCAAGAACATCTGTTTTTGTAATTCTACCATTAGGTCCACTGCCATTTATTTGAGTTGGCTTCAACCCGTATTCAATCATGAGTTCTTTTGCTAAAGGAGCAATAGAAACATCTGAACTCAAATCTACATGGGAAGAATCAGATTTAGAGACTACTTTTTCTTCTTTTTTAGTTT
>JADLHV010000029.1 GCA_020848595.1 Bacteroidia bacterium | reverse complement strand
CCATCTTATTTTGGACAGATTCTTGTCGAAACCAATGTTCATATAGGAAATTACGGTGTAAGTAATTTAGACGTCGAATCCGATGATATCAAAATAGCAGGATTAGTTTGTAGCACTTTTGCAGGTCATCACTCACGTAAAATGGCTTCTAGTGGTATTGACGACTATTTTATTAATAATCAAGTTGTAGGTATTCAAAATATCGATACCCGTCAAGTCGTGAGACATGTAAGAGATAAAGGTGTAATGAATGCAATTATAAGTAGCGAAATTACTGATATTGAAGTTCTTACTAAAATGCTTAATGAGGTTCCTGATATGGCTGGTTTAGAATTATCTTCTAAAGTAAGTACTAAGAATTTCTACACTGTTGGGTCTGATTTAGCTAAATATAAAGTGGCCGTTTTAGATTTCGGAGTTAAAAAAAATATTATTAGATGTCTTAATGATCGTGATGCTTATTGTGGCGTTTTCAATGCTCATGCAAGTGTAGATGAAATTATGAAATGGCAACCCGATGGTATTTTGTTATCGAATGGCCCTGGTGATCCATCAGCCATGGATTACGCTGTAAAAACGGTTAAAGAATTACTCGATATCAATTTGCCGATGTTTGGGATCTGTCTTGGTAATCAATTGTTAGGACGCTCTTTGGGTTTAGATACCTTTAAAATGCACAATGGTCACAGAGGTCTCAATCATCCAGTGAAAAATTTAATTACTGGACATTGCGAAATTACTTCTCAAAACCATGGATTTGCTTTAAAGACAAGCGAACATCCAGATATTATTATTACCCACAAAAACTTAAATGATGATACAATTGAAGGAATAAGCGTTAAAGGTAAAAATGCCTTTAGTGTACAGTATCACCCTGAATCTTCACCTGGTCCTCACGATTCAAGATACCTATTCGATGATTTTGTGACTTCTATAAGTGCCAATTTATCTGCTGTGTCGAATTAATACCAACAGATTCTTAATATTCTATAAATTAAAAAATATAAATACTGAAAATAATGAGCTTAATAGCCGATGTAAAAGCAAGACAAATCCTCGATTCTCGAGGTAATCCTACTGTTGAGGTGGATGTAATCACCGAAAATGGTTGTTTAGGAAGAGCTGCTGTGCCAAGTGGCGCAAGTACTGGAATCCACGAAGCTGTTGAATTAAGAGATGGTGATAAATCACGCTACCTCGGTAAGGGTGTACTTAAAGCTGTTAGTACTGTCAATGAAATAATTTGTAATGAATTGATTGGTGCTTATGTGTTTGAACAAAATTTAATTGATAAAACTTTAATTGATTTAGATGGTACGCCTAATAAATCTAACCTAGGTGCTAATGCAATGTTGGCAGTTTCTTTGGCAGTTTCTAAAGCGGCGGCTCAAGAAAGTAATCAAAGTCTCTACAGATATTTAGGAGGCGTAAATGCGAATACTTTACCACTTCCAATGATGAATATATTAAATGGTGGTGCACATGCAGATAATTCTATAGATTTTCAAGAATTTATGGTGATGCCTGCTAAAGCCGACTCTTTTAGTGATTCTTTGAGAATGGGTGTAGAGATATTTCATCATTTAAAAAATGTTTTAAAGCAAAAAGGATACAGTACTAACGTTGGCGATGAAGGTGGATTTGCTCCGAATATTGGCTCAAATGAAGAAGCGATTGAAACTGTTCTTATGGCGATTGAAAAAGCTGGTTTCAAACCTGGTGAGGATGTTTATATTGCCATGGATGCTGCAGCTAGTGAATTTTATGATGCTGAAAAAGGACTTTATATTTTCAAGAAATCGGATAAACGCGAAATGACCAGTGAAGAAATGGTAGCTTATTGGAAAACTTGGACAGACAAATATCCGATTGTTTCTATCGAAGATGGTTGTGCCGAAGATGATTGGAACGGTTGGTCTATGTTGACAAAGTCTATAGGTAGTAATGTTCAATTAGTAGGTGATGATTTGTTTGTTACTAATGTGAATCGTCTTCAAAAAGGTATTAACGACGGCGTTGCAAACAGTATTCTTATTAAAGTTAATCAAATTGGTACACTAACCGAAACCATTGATTCAATTAATTTGGCAACTAGAAATAGTTATACCAATATTATCAGTCATAGAAGTGGTGAAACTGAAGATTATACTATTGCTGATATTGCAGTTGCAATGAATAGTGGACAAATTAAGACTGGAAGCGCAAGTCGCAGTGATCGTATGGCTAAATATAATCAATTAATTAGAATCGAAGAAGAACTCGGCTCTAATGCAATCTTTGGAGGTCACTCTTTCAAATACAAAAGATAATATTTCTAAATAATTTTATAAAGAGCTGTCGTTTTAGGCAGCTCTTTTTTTTTGAATATACTTAAATTCAAAAAGGGCTATCTCAGAATTATGAGACAACCCCTTTCTAGGCTCAATGCCATCAAATACAAGCAGCTTTCATTTAAAAAAGAAAAGGCCGGACAAACCTGTTGTCCGACCTCTCTCACCTTTTCAGGATTTTAGTGTCAACTATAGCTTAGTTAGTTATAGGGAAGTTAAAAGCTTTCCTAGAAAAAACTACTATAGTGCAATCGGAGGCGATTAGGCCTTAGCCTCAGTCTTGCTTTGTGTGTTTTCGTTTGAAGTTTTTAGAACTGAACTTCCGTCTTCCAATTATGATGCTAAATAAGACTCCGAAATTCATATTCCAATGAAATTCAATGCAAAATCACCCTTTTGGGTGATGAAAATCACCCAAAAGGGTGAGAGATTTTTTTCTGATTTATGGAAAATTGACCAATTTTGGGATTTAAAATTGACCTATTTTGGGATTGATTTTGTGGTTTTAACCTAGTGATATTTAAAATA
The DNA here is from genome assembly GCA_020848595.1 of Bacteroidia bacterium. Taxonomy (GTDB): domain Bacteria; phylum Bacteroidota; class Bacteroidia; order NS11-12g; family UBA955; genus JABMMZ01. Next base: position 5,637 of record JADLHV010000029.1, on the reverse strand, counting down.
GATGATTGCAAAAGATGAAATCAGTTATTTTAAATTATTTAGAACGAGCTATTATTTAATTGAGGAATTTAGAAAGTTAAGGGCATAAAAAAGGAGCGACTTTGCGCTCCTAATGTGATCTGTCGACCAATATCTACTTGCTAATATTAGATCCAATCCATGGCCATAGCAAAACCACCAACTGTTGTAGGTAGTGCCAACCAGAATGCTTGAGGCAAGAACATCATTAATAAAGTAATGACCGTTAGTGAGGCCAAGAACAGTATCCAGTAACCGGTTTTGGATTTTTTCTCTGACATATTCTTATTTGAAATTTTATTGGGAGCAAAACTAAATAAATTTTCCCAAAAAATGATTGTTTTATTTCTATTTTTGCGACATGTTTCAAAGGAAGCAAAATTATATTTTACTAATCATGCTATTAGTGGTAGTTGTTTTTATTGCCGCTAATTTGCCTATTTATACCGGACAAATTGCTGCATCAGATAAGATTGGCAAAGTCAGTATTAATTTTTATATGTGCGAAATTGGCGATATTAAAATGATGAACACGTATCTTTTTATCGCTTGCAATCTTCTCGCATTGTTTATTGTTTCAACATTAAGAAGCTTCAAAAATCTTCAACAACAATTGATGGGAGTTAAGGTTATTTTTGTTGCAATTTTAGCTGTTACTTTTCTTATTTATTTTCCTCAGGGTAAAATAATGGAAGAGTTTCAAAAGGGAGCAGAAATGAAAATTTCTGTGGTTTCTTTTGTTTTTTTAATTATGTTTGTCCTTAATTTGTTGGTATACAGAGGTGTTAAAAAAGATATTGAACTTTTAGCCTCTGCAGATCGATTACGATAGTAACGTTAAATTTGTTCTTATTTTTTTGAATGATTCTAAATAATTTGGAAGGTGGAAAAAACCTAACAATTTTTTTAGATTATTTTGAAAATAACAATAAATTTGCCGCAATTTAAGGACCACTTAGCAAGTACATTTTAGTAACGGATGAATACATTTTTCAAAAACACTCTCAAAATCGCTTTGGCGCTTGTCATCGTCTTTACGGCAGCATCATTTATGTCGGACGTAATAGACATTTCTGGCCTGTCTGTAGAACATTTGAAGGCAGATAAACCAATGTTTGGTACCGCTGAGTATGCCTACGACCCAGGTCAAGCCGACACTCCTGAGAAAACTTTGGCCTCTAAAGTCAATTGGACTATCTTGATCTTTGTCATCTTGATGGTGCTCGTTTTGGCAAATGCAATGGATATTAGCAAGTATACTGCTAAAATTACTGGACGTGAAACTGTGAATCAAACCAATGTCAATAAATGGATGATGTTAATATTCCTTATATTGGGTTTTATTGGCGTTATTTGGGAATATATCTATCACGGTAAATTTATTCTCATGAATAATTCATCAAGTGAACATGGTGTAGACTACGATAGTATGTTCTCTATCACCTTAATTTTAACAAGTATTGTATTCTTTATGACTCAATTCCTTTTATTCATGTTTTCTTTCATGTATGCTCACAAGGAAGGTAAAAAAGCGCTTTACTATGCTCATAATAACCGTTTAGAGTTACTTTGGACGTTTATCCCAGCAGTCGTATTAACTATCTTAGTTCTAAGAGGTCATCAAACTTGGAAATCTGTGGTTTATGCAGAGGAAAACCATAAAGGCAAAATTAATTCTGTTGAGGTGTTTGCTTATCAGTTTGGTTGGAAAGCTCGTTATGCTGGTGAAGATGGTATCATGGGAATGTCTGATTATAAATTCATTTCTGGAACTAACGAATTAGGTTTAGCTGTGAAATCTGAAGTAGATATGCTTCTTGAAGAGCTGAAATTGCAGATTATTGCTGATGAAGAAACAGTTAAGAATTTAAATACCACTATTTTAGATGGATTAATGGCTGATTTTGCAGCAGCAGATGGTGTTAAAAACTATAAAAGTATGGAGTCGATTCAAAAAAAAATTGATGCCGTTAAAAATGGTGATAGACTCTCTGATTTAAAAGAATCTATTGAACGTAAGAAAAAACAAATAGAAAGAATTCTTGCTATCCAAAATGATGAAAAAATCTTCGCAAGTACCTTTACACCAGCAGCAATCGATGATATTATTGCTCAAGAAATTCATATAGCAAAAGATTCTCTTGTAACTTTTAATTTCAGATCTAAAGATATTATACATAGTGCTTGGTTGCCACATTTCAGAGCGCAAATGAACGTTGTTCCAGGTATGCCAACTAAATTTACCTTCCGTCCAACTAAATCTACTGCTGAAGCTAAAGCCGAAAACGATGAGGAATTCGATTACTACTTATATTGTAACAAAATATGTGGTGTATCTCACTACAATATGAAAATTAAGGTAGTCGTTGAATCTCAAGCCGAAGTTGATGCTTGGTTGAAAACACAAAGTTCACCTTTCATGAAAAAAACTGAAGTTGTTCCTGCCATTATGAATGACAGTTTACAAATGACTAACGATACACTTAAAAGAGTAGCTTTAAGATAATTTACCAAATCCCAATCAGAAAATAAAAGAAATGAGTACAGCAACAATAGATTCTCACAAAGTTGATCACCACGGTGATGCACATGGTCATCATCACAAGGAGACCTTTATCACTAAGTACATTTTCAGTACCGACCATAAGATGATTTCAAAACAATACCTCATTACAGGTATTATTATGGGTTGTCTTGGTATGTTTATGTCTATGCTTTTTAGATTGCAATTGGCATGGCCTGATGAGAGTGTCCCTTTCCTTGAAACTTTACTTGGTAAATGGGCTCAAGGTGGTAAAATTGACCCTAATTACTATATGGCATTAGTTACCATTCACGGAACTATAATGGTGTTCTATGTGTTAACTGCTGGTTTAAGTGGTACATTTAGTAATTTACTTATTCCTTTACAAGTAGGTGCTAGAGATATGGCGAGTCCATTTATGAATATGTTGTCATATTGGTTCTTCTTCCTTTCTTCAGTTGTTTTGCTCTCATCTTTTGCTGTTGAAACAGGGCCTGCTTCCTCTGGTTGGACGGTTTATCCTCCATTGTCGGCTTTATCTAAAGCAATGCCTGGTTCTGGTGCAGGTACTACGCTTTGGTTGGTTGCTATTATTTTATTCATTGTATCAGCTTTATTAGGTGGTATTAATTATATTACTACAGTACTTAATATGCGTACTAAAGGTATGTCTATGAATAGATTGCCTCTTACAATTTGGGCTTTCTTCTTAACTGCTGTATTAGGACTATTATCTTTCCCAGTATTACTTGGAGCTGGTTTATTATTGATTTTTGATAGAAGTTTTGGAACATCTTTCTATTTAAGTGATATTCATTTAAATGGTGTTGGTGCGCTTACAAATAGTGGTGGTAGCCCTGTATTATATCAACACTTATTCTGGTTCTTAGGTCACCCTGAAGTTTATATCATTTTAATGCCTGCTTTAGGTATTTCTTCTGAAGTAATTTCAACTAATGCAAGAAAACCTATCTTTGGTTATACTGCTATGATTATCTCTTTAATAGGTATCTCTTTCTTGTCATTTATTGTATGGGGACACCATATGTTTATTACGGGTATGAATCCATTCTTAGGTACAATGTTTATGTATGTTACACTTATCATTGCCGTACCTTCGGCGGTGAAAACATTTAACTACTTAGCAACCTTATGGAAAGGTAATATTCGTTTTACTCCTGCGATGTTGTTTGCAATTGGATTGGTTTCTTTCTTTATCTCTGGGGGGTTAACAGGTATTTATCTTGGAAATGCTGCTTTAGATATTCAATTACACGATAGTTATTTTGTTGTTGCTCACTTCCACTTAGTAATGGGTAGTGCCGCTATATTTGGTATGTTCGCAGGTATTTACCACTGGTTCCCTAAAATGTTTGGTAGAATGATGAACAAAACTTTAGGAAGTATGCACTTCTGGTTGACTTTTATCTCTGCTTACTTGGTGTTCTTCCCAATGCACTTCATGGGCTTAGCAGGCGTTCCAAGACGTTACTACCAATTCTCTTTAATTCCAGAATTCGGAATTTGGATGGATGTAAACGTATTAATTACAGTTTCTGCTTGGTTAGGTGGTCTTGCTCAAATATTGTTCCTTTATAATTTCTTCTATAGTATTTTCAAAGGTCCAATCGCTTCAACAAATCCTTGGGAATCAAATACTCTAGAATGGAGTACTAAATTAAAACATATTCACGGAAACTGGGAAGGCGATATTCCTACTGTTTATCGTGGACCACACGAATACAGTCGTCCTGACAGAGAATTAGATTATTTCCCACAATATGAAAAAGGAAATGGTGAGCCTGAACATTATCATGGTCCTGTAACTGCCGTTGATAATAGCTATGAAGGTAAAAAAGAAAAGGCTTCTACTGTATTTTTCTCTTCTTTCGCTTATCTGTTCTCTATGAAAAGAGCTTAATGCTCCTTTCCTAAGTTAGAATTAATGAACTATATTAAAATTAACCGAAGATTTGGCATCTTAACCATCTCTTCGGTTTTTTTGTTATTAATTGCTGGGGGTGTTGTAAGAAGTACCGGAAGTGGAATGGGATGCCCTGATTGGCCTAAATGCTATGGGATGCTTTTGCCTCCAACTTGTCCTTGCGAATTGCCAATTAATTACCAATCCATTTATGTCGAAAAACGTATAAAAAAGGCCGAAAGATTTGCTCGATTGTTAAATAATTTGGGAATGGAGGAACAAGCAAATAAATTATTGAATGACCCCAATCTTAAAGAACCTGAAGTCTTTAATGTTTACAAAGCATGGACCGAATATATCAATAGAATTATCGGTGTTCTTTCTGGTTTGTTTTCTCTAATTTTTGTATTGAGCATTCTAAAAGTAAGAAAGTTTATTTCAAATAAACGTTTTTGGGCAGGCATTATTGGTTTTATCCTTATGATGTTCAATGCTTGGTTAGGAAGTATAGTAGTGGCTACCAATTTGTTTCCTGTCATTATTAGTATTCATTATCTCGCATCATATGCCGTATTAGTTGCTTTTATGATTAGCCTAGAGCAAGCGAGGATTCAACAAGAAAACATTAAATTGATGGCCTATAAATGGTTTTATTTGGTATTTACTTTTGTTTCTCTATTACAAGTAGTTTATGGCACTCAACTTAGAGAAGTAAGTTCAATAGCACTAAAATCTGGCAATCTAATGGCTTCTGATGGCGTAAATTTCGATTTGCTTGGAAATGTATTTAAAATTCATTGGGTGTTAGCTATATTACTAATTGCAATAAGTCTCATTCCAGCTTTTAAATTGAGAAATAAAGTTTCAGCAAAGTGGTTTCGACTTGTTTTGGCAATTCCAATTATTTTAGTCATTCAGTATATCAGTGGAGTTCTAAATTTGCGATTCGCCTTCCCTTTGATAGCCCAAGTTTCACATATATTTTTTGCTGGCTTAATATTCGGTATTACGTTGTATATTTGCATCGCAATTTTCAGATCTCCTAAAACCATTGTTTGAATTGACAGAATCAAGCCCCAATAAGTATCCAGAACCACTAAGCAAGGAATTATTTAGAGACTATCTCATGCTAAGTAAATTCCGTTTGAGTCTCTCGGTTGTGGGAACTACT
>JADLHV010000028.1 GCA_020848595.1 Bacteroidia bacterium | reverse complement strand
TTGCCTTGTGGGCTATATAAATCATTGGGCCATTTGACTTGTAGGCTTAAACCTTGCAAGCTCGGCATTTGCAGAATATTTAAAGCAACTTCAAGTGCAAGGCGACCATCTAAAGCAGTCTTGGTGTGAATCAGCGTACTTAAATAAATATTCCCTTCAGGAGATGCCCATTGTCGTTGATGTTGACCACGACCTTGAGTTTGTTGGGCACTGCATACCAATCCTGTGGTCATGCCTTTTTGTGCAATTTCACGCATATCATCATTGGTCGATGTTGTCGTGGTTTTGAGCAAGATGATTTCAGGAAATTGATTTTTTGCATTGAGTAATTGCTGGAGTTGGCGAGTTGCTAAATCTTCCATTGTTTTACAAATTGAGTGGTCATGTGTTTATGGAGTTAATCATATATTTGCTGATTGGTGCAATTGCTGGATTTACTGCGGGGTTATTTGGGGTTGGTGGTGGTTTAATTATTGTACCGATTTTATATATTAGACTTCCGTCATAAATCAAAAAACGTACAATTTATTTGATCTTAAATTAATCAGCAAAATTATTTAATTCAAGAGATAATCCTTGGATGAAATTCAAAGATATTCAAAAATTATCAGACGTTAAGTTTCGTAGGCTTACCGGTGTTAGTTGTGCTACATTTAACCTCATGTTGGCCGAGCTAAATAAGCAGTTACCTTGTCATATTGGTAAAGGACGACCGCATAAATTACCGTTGGAAGATCGTTTGCTCTTATGTATAGAATATTGGAGAGAATATCGAACATTTTTCCATCTTGGTATGAGTTACGGTGTATCTGAAACGAGTGCAATTCGTATCACACGTGTTATTGAAGATACCTTAATCCGTTCTGGAAAATTTAACTTGCCAAAACAACTTCCTAATCGAGATGAAGTGGATTGGGAAGTTATTGTGATTGATGCCACTGAAATATTAGTTCAACGTCCAAAAAAAACAGAAGAAATGGTATAGCGGTAAAAAAAAGCGACATACCTTTAAATTTCAGCTATCTATGCACTATATAACAGGTGAAATACTGAGTGTATGTGGAAGTCATGGAAGCATGCATGATTTTAAAATATTTAAAAAAAGCATGAGGAAATTAAAATTTAAGCCCTTTTTTATCGTTGATAAGGGTTATTTAGGGATAAAGAAATTGGGTTTTGGATGCCTCATGCCATCTAAAGCAAAGAAAACTGAAAAACTAGATTCTGAATTAAAAAAGTTAAATAGAGAGATTGGTCGTAGACGAATTCAAGTAGAGCATGTATTTGGAAGGATGAAATGTTTTAAGATTTTATCTTGTGTATATAGAAATCGTCGTAAACGATTAAACCTGCGGTTTAATTTACTTGCTGGCATATACAATTTAGATTGGGTGAAAGATAAACAATTAAATTGATTGAAAAATGATTTATGAAGGAAGTCTATTGTATTTAAATTTAAATAAAACAAATAAGAATGAAATAAGTGATTAGAATAAAAATGAGATAACTTGTAATATTTTGAAAGATACTCTGAATATTATAAATTTGTTGGAGTGATAAAAATGTCAATAAACCCAATAGAATTATTAAGACAAAAAGTGACCTCTATTATTTTAAATAATCCTGATGGACTAGGAAATGAAAAAAGTGCATTATTATCTAAATTTTACCCAATATTTCTGTCTATTTTGGATGCTAGACCAGATTTAATTAAAAAACTAAACGATACAACGACTCCTTCATTATCAGATGTATTTGGTCAAAATGAACAGGCTAAGAATGGACTCTTAATAAATTTGATCAGTGGGAAAATGAATACTTTAGAGGCTGAAAAAACAATTGATAATGCAATTTCACGAAGCCTTGCAGCATTAACAAGTGAAGCTGGTAATGATACCTCAAGTATTATCCATTATTTAAAACAACATATAGACTCAATTCATTCACATGTACCCGCATGGGCACGCTTTTCTAATTCCCTTGGGCTTGTTGCCAAGTTCATTTGCTTCAGAGCTAGATTTTGGCAATTCAATCGAAGTTACAGTCAATAAAAGTTATGTTTTATGGTCTTTTATTGTAATTGTTATTTTGAGCTTATTATTTTTTGTATGGTTTTTAATTTGAATACGACAAGTAAAGCATGACGCAGTATTTGAATGTTGAAGTAAAGATGAATTGATTCCATCTATTTTTATTGGCATGCTTGTCGTGAGGAAATCGTTTTAGATCAAAATTATGCAAATTACATTTATTGGTGCTGGGCGTGTTGCTACGCATTTAGCAAAAGCATTAATGGCACAGCACCAAATTGTTCAAGTTTTTAGTAGAAATTTAGACCATGCAAGAACTTTAGCAAACCAAGTGAATGCACAGGCAATCAATCAAAGCGAACAACTTAATCAACAAACGGATTGGGTTATTGTTGCTGTCAGTGACCAGTCAATTCCTGCTGTTATTCAATCTATAGCAACATATTTACCAAACAGTCTCATCGTTCATACTTCAGGCAGTACAAGTTTAGATACACTCGGGCAAATACATCCGCGAGTGGGTGTTTTTTATCCTTTGCAAACCTTCAGTTTTGAAAGAGAGGTGGATTGGTCTGAAACCCCTTTATTTGTGGAGGCGAGT
>JADLHV010000027.1 GCA_020848595.1 Bacteroidia bacterium | reverse complement strand
CTCATCCAAATATCGCCCCTACCACCAGTAGAAGCATCGATATGCAAAGGTTTTTTAGTCATAATTAAGCTTCGTTTTGACCTCTATTATAAAGTTGAGGATTAAGACTAGGGTCATTATACATTTTAAATTGACGGTAAACTTTAAAACGCAAAGACGAATCTAGAAGATTATTTAGAACACCATTAAGCGCTTCAGAGAGATCCGAAATTTGTTCAGAGAGTACTTTCACTCTATCAGCACATTTTTGTTTATGTTCATCAGAAGCATCAGGACGATCGACTTCTTCTTGCATATGATAAATTTTAAGCGTCATAATCGAGAGACGGTCGATCATCATACCAGGTGTTTCGGAATGAATTTTAGCACCAGGTTGAATACCGTTTGTTTCCAAATAATTAAGAATCCATTCATCGATTTTCTCCATCGAATTATTGCGATTCTGATTGTATTTGTCGATATTTCTTTTAGCTTCCACGATACGGAGTGGGTCGATATCTTTAATACGAGCGATATCCTCTTCGTGCCAAAGCATAAAATTCCATTGAGTATTTTCCTCAATAAATTTCCAAGGCATTGATTCTTCAGACAAAGCCATTTCTTGATGCCATTGACTGACCTTTTTCAATTGAAGTTCAAGGATTTTTTTAACGTCTATCATAAATTGTGAATTGTGATGGTATTTAATATTTAATTTTTATTCGCTTCTTCTATAAAATCTTCCTAATAATGAAGCCCATTTTATTTTAAATCTCATGCTAGAAATCTTCCAATTAGTATGCGATTGTATAGGGAATTTAGCGTATTGCCAGAAAACTTTATCGACAGTTCTAGGAGGATGACCTTGTAGTGTATAGGTTATAGGTTTTAGCACCCAAGGTTTAATTTTACCCAATGCATGTGGAATTAGTGGAGTACCAGCAATAAAAGCCATACCTTCCTTTCCGGCAAAACTCACTTTACCATCATAAGCTTCGATAGCGGCATTAAGTACATCTTGGTCGACATTTCCAAAAGGACTAAAATCACCTTGTTCTTCGACTGGAATAGCGTCACCTGAAACAGAACTGCGATTGAGTCCACCCAATCTAAGCGCTAACTCCTCCATCATTTTCTTCCAAATAACTAAAATGTTTTTATCTTCTTTTTTTACGCCAACGAATCCAGCATTTACGTAATAAGCTTCTTTTAATTGAAGATTATGACCAAATTGACCAAAGTATTCGCGCCATGCCACCCTTCTTGGATGGTATTGAGCAACTGGAGAATTAACATCTTCGGAGACAGCTACCCCACATTTCACCCAATCTTGAAAAAAGTGCCATTGAGCGACAAAAACAATATCTGGGTCAAAATAGAACATGGCATCAGCATTTTTAGCTGGACCATCCCAAAGTTCGAGCATAAAATGCGCTTTATAATTTGTAAAATGAGCATTAGTTGTCATTGGCAATAAATGCATTTTAACATCTTGACTTATCTCAATAGTAGTAGCCCCCTCCCATGATAAGCTAGCATCCGGTTTAGCACTATTGCACCATTCCGGCAAACTACCTCTATAACCTACATATATAGAACCTTTAAAACCATTTCTCACCAGAGAATTGCTTAAAACAGCGACACCATGATGGTAATGTTTTTCAAATAATGTGCAAACAGCGTTAATCATTTTTGTATTTGTTATCTTCTTTTTGAATTGATTTTGTAAATTAAGTAAGTTGTATTAACAATCAAATTGATTGAATTAATAAAAATATTCATTTTTAGCACCCCTATAACCGTTCCAATTGGGAACAAGATAATAGCGACCGTTATAATAGCAATATTGAGAGGAATAGAAAAGTATGGTGCGATGTTCCAGCCCCTGTTGACGAATAAAGAATAGACATTACCCGCCACCATACCTAGACTAGTACCAACAATACTCAACAATAAAGCATTTTCGAGACCTTTAAATTTTTGACCAAGTACATTGAGTAAGAAAGTGTCTAAGAAGTAAAATGTACCTACTACTAACAATCCAACACCAGCCAATAAAATAAATATTTGAATAAATCTATTAATCAAAACAGCCTTAATATCCGGCAGTCTTGCAAAACGAGGCATAATTAAAGTTACGAATAAAGACGACACAATCGTCATGACCATACCCAGTTTATCTAAGCCAGCAATTTCAGAAATATTTTGATTGGCTTCATGATTAACACTAAAAATAGAGATGAGGTAAAGATTAATTTGACCAGAGATACTAAAGTAAGCGGCACCTGGCATGATACGACTAACTACACGTAAAATTTTTTCACGATAATTTTCATCCTTAGATTCAATGTCTTCAAGATTGACAACATCATCAACAATATCAGGATTATGATTTACTGTACTAGAAGCATTCGGCTTAACGAAAAGGCTTTTAAAATGAAACTTAGTTTTATCCGGTTCAGCCGAAAAATCGACATATTTAGTCGCTAACTTTTTAAGTTTCCAGCTATTATAAATTTGAGGTAAACCAGCGGCTAAAAGAGCGAGATATGCATAAGGGAAAACAAAGACAACGATAAAAATAAGCACTAAACGAAGGACATTGAATTCCATTCGAATACGTTGTAAAGGAATAATATCTTGTTTCACCTTAGCTACAATTTCGTAAAGATTACCAGAAAGTGAGGCTAAGAAAGTTGGAATAATAGCGCAAAGAATAACAAGAGATACCATTAAACTAGAACCATTATTCATTAACAAGAAAACTAAGATTGGCGCAGAAATAATGATACTCACTATAGCGAACTTTTTACGCAAGTCGAGACCCGTATTAAGCACCTTACCAAACTTTCTTTTATTATCGTGTGCTAGGGCACCAAATGCCATAACACCATTAGAGATACCACCATCGGCTAGAATCACCATAGTACCTAAAATATTATTAGCCATACTATAGAGAGCCAATTGATTCGTATCGAGATAACGAACCACCAACAAACCACTAACGAGTCCTAAACCCGTTACTAGAATTTGAACGATACCTGTAACACTGATGAGTTTAATCCACTCAACTGCCTTACTCATTCTATTCTCTTTGATGCTTGTATTTGTGTTTTGGTTCATTTAGTAGAGGCTTATTTTTTAGGTTTTTTTTTCAGCTTCCCTTTAAAATGATTCATCACACCTTGAGGGCCTTCATTATCGACATAGCCATATCCATATCCACTGCCATATCCGTATCCAGCACCATACCCTTTACCACCAACAGAGCCAAACACACCGCGAGGTTTCAAACCATTGAATACGATGTTCATATTTCGAAGTTCACCATTCGAATACACTTGATCAATAAACTTCAGATAGCTTTTAGGTGTATGTTTATGACGGACGATATAAAGAGAGAGGTCGCTGAACTTATTGAGTAAACGAGCATCAGACACCAAACCAATTGGAGGAGAATCGAGAATAATATAATCGTATTCAGCTTTTAATTCCTCAATTAAAACATCCAATTTACCATTAATAATTAATTCCGTTGGATTAGGAGGAATATTTCCAGCTGTAACGATATAGAAATTATTTTGAGATTTAACTTCCTTAATCACATCCTTTTTATCAACCAATCCAGCCAAATAATCCGTCATACCAGGATTATTATTTAGATTCAGCATAACACTAAGTTTAGGTTTTCTAAGATCGAGTTCGAGCAAAATGACCTTTTTACCAGTAAGAGCAAAGCTATTTGCCAGATTAATAGAGATAAAACTTTTTCCTTCACCAGAGATAGAAGAAGTCAATAACACTATTTTATTATCCTTATTGATACCAAGATAAGACAGAGATGTACGTAGCGTTCTGAATTGTTCTGCGATAGCATTATTTTTACCATCCTTAACAACGATAATATCTTTAGAGTTTTCGTTTAAGATTTCGGCAATAATTTTAGCATTAGTAGCTTTTTCGATTTCGGAGCGGAATACAACATTACTGATATATGTTTCTCTAAGGAGCACGAAACCGATAGCAGCAACGACACCAAGCGCGAGACCTACGAAATAGAAATTAAATTTAACAGGATAAATAGGGAAGAAATTACTTTCAGCAGGATTAACCAATCGCGTATCGGCAACAGAAGAAGCGTAAGATAGAGCAGTTTCTTCACGCTTTTGAAGTAAGAAAGTATAAATACTTTGTTTCACCCCTTGTTCACGACCAATTTCAATAATTTCCCTTTCCTTTTTAGGAATACTTTTAAGAATACTATTGAATTTATAGCTTTCGCCTTGAATTGAGGATCTAGTAATTTGTAAATTTTTTCTAGAATTTCTAATATTTTCTAGAACATTAGGTTTGAGTTTATCAATTTCCGATTTAGCGGTTAAGATAGAAGGAGAATTTTCGGCCGCAGTTTTTTTCAATCTATCCAATTGCATTTCGGCGGTACTCAACTTATTTAATAGACCCAATAGTTGAGGGTCGGTAATACCAAGAGTAGCAGGAGCCGCACCACCATTATAGACATAGCGTTCAATTTCATCTAGCACCGAGATTTGAATAGATATTTCGGCCAAACGACTATCAACTGCTTGCGACTGTTGCATAACAGCAGTACCTTCAGTAGAGATATCAAAAACACCTTCACGCGACTTATAATTTTGAACATCCATTTCGATATTCGATAGTTCGTTGATAACCAATTTAAGACGATTATCAATAAAGTCGAGTGTTGCAGCGGCAGTTGAGTTTTTATCACGAATAGACGCTTCATTATATACTTTAATCAGCGTACTAAGCACATCGATAGCCCTTTGCGGACTAGGGTCAGAGATTTTAAGGTTAACGATAGTCGATTGTTTACCACCAGTAAATACATTTAGATGACCGACCAAACCCTTCGCCATATCATTAACAGAGACCAATTGAAGGAAATATTGTTTATTATCCGACACTTCAAATTCAGAATGGTGTTGGATTTTAAACTTACCATAAGGCGTTTGCACAGCCATTTCTAAAGGATATTTTTTACCTTCGAGAAGTACTGCTTTTTCCTTAGGCAAGTAGGTAAACGGAACTAGTCCAGGCGTAGAGCGAAAAGAATCAGGTTGACTGGCTACAAAAGTAACAGGAGTGGTATTATAAGTGATAAGATGTTTAACCCTACCTGGCTGATAAATATGAGCGTAAATACCAAGATTTTTAACAACTTGAGTCATTAAATTCTTAGATTTAAGCAGTTCAATTTCGTTTTCTACGTTCTTTTTCTTTTCGGTACCTTCGAGTGCATTCAAAACACTTTCGACACCATCTTGTTTATCTTTAAGCATAATCCCAGCACCTGCCTCGTACTGCGGAGTAGCATATCTTAATTTAAAGAAAGAACCGGTTAAACCAATGGCAATAGTTATTACAAAAATTGGCCAATAAGGCAGATATTTTTGAACTATTTCACCAACAATATTGATAGTCTCTTCCTTTGGTTTGGAATTGATTGGTTGATTAATTTGTGACATAATTAAATTTTAACGAACGAGAAGTTGGGTATAAATCAATACAGCCAGCGAGAGAGAACTCAGTACCATAGAGAATACCTGAGAAGATTTATCCAGAGAAGCTGCTTTTTTCTTAGTTGGTTCTACATAAACGATATCTTTATTTTCTAGATAGTAATATTCACTATCAAAAAGGTCGTTTTTTGTTAAATCGATGCGTTTGTATATCCTTTTACCATCCTTTTCACGAATAACTAGAACATTATCGCGACGAGCAAAAATGGTTAAATCACCCGACTGAGAGATGGCATCTATAAGCGTTATATGTTCGTTTGGAACAGCAATTACACCGGGGCGCATAACTTCACCAAGTACAGTTACCTTAAAACTAATGATTCTGATATTAACAATTGGATTCAACAAGTATTTCATTGAAATTAACTTATTTCTAATACTGTCTGATAAAGCATCTTTAGTTAAACCCTTTACGAATATAGACCCGATAAGAGGAAACTTAATTTTCCCAGAGTCGTTTACGAAATAAGTAGGACCAGAAGCAGCAGGCGATGCAGCAGAAGAAGTGCCAGCAGAAGCCGAACCATTAATTTGACGAATTAAGAGTTCATCATTATCTGCAACGACGATAAGTAGAGCATCACCAACTTGAATAAGAGGTTCTTTAGGCAGGACAGTTACTTGAGTAGTAGAATCCTTTTGAATTTGATTGAAATAAACGAATTCTTTATGCCTTCCACAAGAAGAAAGAATTAGGATTCCAATAAAAAAAACGTGCCAGTTGTGTATCTGTGTTTTTATGTAAAACATTTTGACTTGAAAATGTGTAATTGCTATTAAAATGCTTTAAAACTTTAGAAACGCATTTCAAATAAACTGTCATGAGAAAAATGAAAAATTAAGACAATGCTTGACTTAATAATGGTTTTCACTTTCCCATATTTGAATTGTGTATCCTGTAGTTTTAAGTTGCAATATTAACACAAAAAAACCAAATCTCATTCAATTTTAACGCTGAAACGTTGATTTATATAGAATATCAGGCTAAATAAAATTTAATTTAACAAATAATAAAGACTTTCAAATTGATAATTAAGCACTTACAATAATTAAAGAAATCTTAAATAGATTAAACATAAATTACGATTAAGCTATACAAAAATGCGATAAACTACTAAAACCAAATAAATCCGATTAAAAAGAAGAATCATAAATACACATTCAAGTAATTGGAAATTAAACCTTAAAATCAGACCAGTTTAATACCCTATTTAATTAATTTTCTGCAACTTAGCATAGAACAAGGTATCCGTTTGATCATGTCCAAAATGAACATAAGAAGACTCAAGAAGTTTCAATTTATGATTGGCCATAATCAATTCTAAATTAGCTTCATTTTCATCGGAAAAAACCGAACAAGTCATATAATATAATGTTCCGTCAGCTTTTAGGTTCTTAACGGCATTGGAAGTAATATTTCGTTGAAGTTTAGCATACTTTTGAATAGACAAAACATCAAAATTGCGGATATTTTCAGGTGTTCGTCCCCAGGTTCCGCTACCCGTGCAAGGAACATCTAATACAATGATATCCATTAACTTAGATATCTGAAAAGCTTCAGTCAAATCGGTTACTTCAATTTGAGGTAGATTAAATCCGAGTGTATAAAATCTCGACTTTAGATTCTCTAAAATACTGAATCTCAAATCACTACAAATTAAAGTAAATTTTTGATTGTATTTTTGCGTTAAAAAAAGTGATTTACCACCAGCTCCACTGCAAGCATCCCAAACGATTTGCTTATCCAAAATTTCGACCTTATTAGCCAATTCGGCAGAAGCTCTATCCATAACCCAAGCCATAGCTTTATCGGTTAAGAAGTCGGCTTTAGATTCAGGAGGAAGTTTTAAGATTAAATTATCGTATATTTCAAATGGAATATTTTCTTCATTTAAAAAATCAGCACATTCCTTTTCGTACCCCCTGCGCATAACAAAATAAACAGGTTTTTGATGTAAATGCGACTCAAGCCATTTATTCTGGTCAATGAGAGGACTAATAAGATGAGAATCAGGAAAAATAGAGACTGGATTATCGAGAATAGCCTCCCCGTTAAAAATGCTCCAGGCTTTTAAGACAGCTTCATTCAAAGGCAAATCGATAACAGATTTTCCAAGACGAAAGTAGGCATAACAAGCATTTCTATAGGTTTTACGGTCTTTAGAGCCCCAATTTCTCCTTAATTTAGCCATAGAAGAAAAGTGATGTCCAAAGGGTTTATCGTATTTGTACCCTTCTAGAATCTCACAAACAATTGCTAATTGAAAAGGTTTTAATAGCGCCAATATGCTTTATAGAAATTATAGTCTTCCAAATAAAACAGATTAGAGCCAGCGTTTTCGATAAGATTACCTCTTTTTACAAATTGAAAAGTACGATGGGTATATCTAAATTCTTTATCGAGAATAGCCGTATAAAAATCATTATCGAAAGCCATTAAAGAAGAGCAAAAGAAAAGGAACTGATCGTATCCAATAAAAGTATAACGGTCTGGGTCGCCGCCATAATTAGAGCGATAATTCGTTCTAAATTGACTGTAAAAAGTATCGTTATAAGGCACCATATAAGCGCCATAAAAGTACATTTTATTTAAACCAGAATAATTGAAACGGTCTATATCCAACCATTCAGAAGGACCTAAAATAATCCATTGATCAATTTTATTATTAGTGATACCGCTGCTACTGCTACTATATCCTTTACCTACATAAACAAGGAGTAGAGAATCTTTACCATTCCAAGCCAATTCTGGGGTACTTATTTTACCATCAATAATTTTACAAGTTTTACCAGAGCGCAGATCATAACCCTTTTTAAAATTTCGAGAGGCAGACTTATTGGATTTCAAATCATCATCGACCACCACAACTTGAAACTTTTTAAATGCATCTGCCACCAATTGACCCGTATATAAGAATTGAAGACTATCAACCGCATTGCAATTGATTAGAGGGAAATCGGCACCAAGCGCATTCGGGTAATATCTTAAAGGAGAAACGAGTGGGATTTTATAAGTAGAGCAAAATTTCTCAACTTCAAACATTTCATTATCGTATACAGGTCCAATAATTAAATCGACCTTTTGCATTTCGGGATCAGAGAGCAGACGAATAACTTCGAGACTATCCATTTTAGTATCGAGCACTTTTAGGTTCATTTTCATCCCCATTAGTTCCAATTCGGCAATTGCCATCTCGACACCTTCGTAATATTCGACCATTACTTCACGAATTTTTACGTTTTCTTTAGTACCGAGACAGAATGGAAGCATTAGCACTACATTATATTCCTTTTCGAAAGGCGAAGAAGTAATAGCAGGCGCATAAGCTGCATTCAAGCAAGTTGAAACCAGCAATGCAAAAGAAAGTGCGATATGATTAAACTTTATTCCCATTCGATAGTTGCAGGTGGTTTAGAACTGATATCATAAACGACCCTATTAATTCCCTTTACTCTATTAATAATTTTGTTGCTAATTTCAGCTAGTATTTCATAAGGAATGTGCACCCAATCGGCGGTCATACCATCCGAAGACGTAACAGCCCTTAAAGCAATGACATATTCATAAGTTCTTTCATCGCCAATAACACCGACACTTTTTACAGGAAGGAAAATAGCGCCAGCTTGCCAAATTTTGTCATACCAACCATGTTCACGCAAGGTATTAATATAAATAGCATCCGCTTGTTGAAGAATTCTAACCTTTTCTGGGGTTATATCATCAATAATACGAATAGCCAGACCTGGTCCAGGGAAAGGGTGACGTTTTAAAATATTTTCTGGAATTTCGAGAGCGGCTCCTACCCTTCTTACTTCATCTTTAAAAAGAGAACGCAGAGGTTCAACCACCTTAAGATGCATTTTCTCAGGTAAGCCACCAACATTATGGTGCGATTTTATTGTAGCAGATGGGCCTTTCACAGAAACTGATTCAATTACGTCGGGATAGATAGTACCTTGAGCAAGCCATTTAGCACCTTCTATCTTATGCGACTCTTCATCGAAGACTTCTACAAATACTCTGCCAATAGCTTTGCGCTTTGCTTCTGGGTCGTATAAACCATTTAACGCTTCATAAAATCTAGTAGAAGCATCAACACCCACAACATTTAAGTCCATGTGTTTGTAAGCTTCTAAAACCTCTTCAAATTCGTTATGTCTTAAAAGACCGTTATCAATAAAAATGCAATGTAAATTTTTGCCAATAGCTTGATGGAGCAATCCAGCCGCTACACTACTATCAACTCCACCTGATAGACCTAAAATAACTTTATCATCACCAATTTTCACTTTCAGACTTTCAACTGTTTCGTGAATAAAATTCATAGGGTTCCAATCTTGCTTACAACCACAAATATTAACAACAAAATTCTTAAGCAATTGTAAACCTTCTAAACTATGCGTTACTTCCGGGTGAAATTGAATACAATACGTTTCAGAATCATTTAATCTATACGCTGCATAAGGAATACTATCGGTACCCGCTACTGCCACAGCATTTTGAGGTAATTCAGTAATAGTATCCGCATGACTCATCCAAACTTGCGTAGGCGAATTTAATCCTTCCATTAAACGGCAATCCGTTTGAATATTGAGCATAGCTCTTCCATATTCACGATGATCAGAAGCTGCTACATTTCCGCCCATTTTTTGAGCAATGTATTGAGCGCCGTAGCAAACGCCTAAAAGCGGCAATTGACCAATAAACTTATTGAGGTCGATTTGAGGGGCTTCAGAATCTCTAACAGAGGCAGGACTACCGGAGAAGATTACACCTTTAGTTTCAGGACCGATATCAGGCAGGTGATTATAAGGGTGAATTTCGCAGTAAACATTGAGTTCGCGCACTCTTCTGGCGATTAGTTGCGTGTATTGAGAACCGAAATCGAGAATAAGAATTTGCTCTTGCATGGCATTAAGCGTGCAAATTTAGTCTTTTTTTTATTTTAGTCATTTATTATTTTAGTGCTTAATTCTTAATGTTTTCAACTACTCATGCTCTTTATTTTACTCGCAAGCTCGTGAGATCGCGATGCTTAGTTACTCGCAAGCTCGTGAGATCACTTCGTTAAGTTATAAATAGGGTGAAATTTTTGATT
>JADLHV010000026.1 GCA_020848595.1 Bacteroidia bacterium | reverse complement strand
TATTGGCAAAATTGCTGTTATGGCATTAACCGCGTCTGCTACGCCTTTGGTAGTAGATGATATTGCTAAAAAACTCAATTTAAAACAACCAATTTTATTTAAGAAGAGTTTTACTAGAGAAAATTTAAGCTATTTAGTAGAAAAAACAGAAAACAAATGGGAGCGTATGAAAACCATTTTTTCTAAAGTAAAAGGCACCGGTTTGGTATATGTAAAAAGTCGAAAAAGAACTATAGAAATTGCTGATTTCTTAAACAAAAATGGCATCAAAGCCGATTTCTATCACGCCGGATTAGAAGCTCGAATGCGCACTCAAAAGCAAGATGATTGGAAAATGGGTAGAACGCCCATAATGGTGTGCACTAATGCTTTTGGAATGGTCATTGATAAGCCAGATGTTCGTTTGGTTTTACACGATCAAAAACCAGATACCCCCGAAGCCTATTACCAAGAAGCTGGTCGCGCTGGTAGAGATGGTAATCGTGCTTATTGTGTCTTGTTATGGAATGAGTCTGATTTTTTAGATGAAAAAAGACAATTGGCTATCAAATACCCTTCGGCTGATATGATTGTACGGGTGTATGAGCTTTTGTGCAATTATCTAAGAATAGCAGTCGGCTCTGGTGCTGGACAATCTTATAATTTTGATATTACCGAGTTTTGCAATTATTATAAACTCAATCCAAATGAAGTGTTTAATTGCATTCGTATTCTTGAATCTGAATCGTATCTGCAAAGTACCGATTCTGTTTATTTACCATCCAGAATGAAAATCTTGGTCAATTATGAGGAATTGTATCAATGGCAATTGCGTCACGAAAGTATCGATGCTATTACAAAACTTATATTAAGGTCTTATGGTGGTGTCTTCGACTTTTATACTAACATCTACGAAAGTGAATTGTCTAGACGCCTCAAAAAACCCGAAAAATGGATTAAAGAACAATTACAAAAACTACACGATATAGAAATAATCGATTACATTCCCCAAAACTCTAAACCTCAAATTATCTTTTTAGAAAATAGATTCTCTTCTATCAGTATCTCTGAAGAAAAAATCAATTTCTTGAGAAAACGCTATAGTGAAATGTTGGAAGCTATGAATCGATTTGTCAGAAATCAAAATACCTGCAGGTCTAAACTATTGGTCGAGTATTTTGGAGAAACAAATTCTAGTGATTGTGGTCACTGTGACATCTGTTTAGCTAAAAAAAGAAATAATAATCCAAATCAAGCCCATAATGCTCGTGTCGAATTCTTGAAAACCCTATTTAAAGATGGACGCTTGAATATGCATACGTTTCAAAATAATATTGAACCAGCAGAATTAGACGAATATTTAATAATATTGCGTTGGTTAGTAGATGAAGGTTTTGTTATTGAACTTGAAGAACAAACTTGGCAATGGAAAGAAAAAAGAAAATCTTAATAGGCATAAGCGGGCATATCATCTCTGATCAGAGAATGATTAGAATAGGTAATGCTCTTCTAGATTTTGGCTATGATATTGAAATTCTCTATAGAAATTACTATAAATATAAATCGAATGATAAGGAAAATGCCTTAAAATTTGATTTTCAGATAAAAGGGTATAAACTTCCAATAAACTCAGGTATTGGCATGTATTTGCTCTTAAATCATCGCTATTTCTGGAGTCAATTGTTTAAGTCTGCCGATGCCTACTATGCCGTAGATAGTGATACTTTATTAGCATTTACTTTTCTTTCTAAAATAAAGAGAAAACCATTGATTTATGATGCTCATGAATACTTTTGTGAAGTACCTGAACTGAAATCTAAATGGAAAAAGAAAATATGGCATATTATTACTCAATTAGGGGTCAATCAATCGAGTGTTCGTTATACCGTCGGACCACAACTCGCCTCTGAACTATCAAAACGCTATGGCAAATTATTTGGCACTATTAAAAACGTTCCATCTATTTCTCAAAAAACAATTGAAATCACAACTTCTAAACGTCCTATAATCATTTATCAAGGCGCTTTAAATGAAGGTAGAAAAATAGAACTTCTTATCGAGGCTATGCAGCAACTCCCTATGTGCGATTGCCTAATTATTGGAGAAGGAGATTTAAGCCTTATCCTTCGTCAGAAAGCGGCTTCTTTGAACAATGTTATTTTCAAAGGATTGCTGACTCCTGATGAATTAAGAGCCATCACCCCTACTTGTTTTGCTGGCTTTAATTTATTGGATGCATCACAGAGTCTGAGTTATTACTATTCGCTGAGCAATAAGTATTTTGATTATATGCACGCTGGAATTCCATCCATTTCATCTCGTTTGCCAGAATATTTAGATTTAAATGAAAAAACAAGGGCTGGAGTGTGTATTGATGATACATTAATTGATTTAACCAATCAGATAAAACGATGGCTGGAGTTCCCTAATGAATATGATAAGTTAAAAGAAAATGCTAATATTGCCTCCAAGACTTATAACTGGGAAAAAGAAAAAGAAGTTTTGAAAACTTTAATCAAAATTTGAAAAAGACCCTTCATATAGTCGCTTTTGATGTGCCTTTCCCTGCCGATTATGGCGGTGTGATTGATATCTATCATAAAATAAGGACACTTAATAAACTTGGAATAGGTATTATTTTACATTGTTTTCAATATGGTAGACCTGATGCTCCTGAACTTAATTCAATATGTAAAAAAGTCTATTATTATAAAAGAAGTAAATACAAAAATCCTTTTATAGGCGAAACACCTTATATCGTTTCCACCCGCAATCATGAGGAACTTTTGATCAATCTATGCAAAGATCAACACCCGATTATTTTTGAAGGTCTCCATTGTACCTATTTCTTAAATCACGAAAAGCTTTCGAAAAGAATTCGCTTGGTTCGCAACCACAATATAGAGCACGACTACTATAAGAATTTAGAGAAAGTTGAAAATAATTATTTCAAAAAGTATTTTTTCAGGAATGAATCGGATAAACTAAAAAGTTATGAAAAACACTTAAAAAGTGCTACTAAAATTTTAGCTATTTCACCTCCTGACCATCAATATTTAAACAAAAAATACCATAATTCGATGCTTGTTCCTGCATTTCATGCCAATGATCAGGCTTCAATACAAACAGGCAAAGGCAAATTCATTTTATATCACGGAAATTTAGGTGTAGGAGAAAATAATTTTGCTGCACTTTTTCTAATCAATGAGGTGTTTTCAAAATTAAAAATGCCCTGCATCATTGCTGGAAGTCATCCAAGCGATGAGCTTATAAAGGCATGTCAAAAATACGCCCATATTCAATTGATTGATAATTGGTCGAATGCAGAAATTATGGAAGCAATATCCAATGCTCAAATCAATGTTCTTCCAACTTTTCAAGGTACTGGCATCAAACTTAAGCTACTAAATGCATTGTATTGCGGTAGATTTTGCATTGCTAATGAATTAATGATTCATAATACTACCTTAGAAAACGCTTGTATTCTAGCAGATAAAGGCGAAGAAATGGTGGAAAAAATTAAACACTATTGGCAAGAAAAGTTCACAGAAAACGATCTACAAAACCGCGTTAAAATACTCTCAGAAAGTTTGTTTGATAACGAGAAAAATGCTCGATTAATCATCGATTTAATGGCGTAAAATTCCCGATGAGTTAAATTATCTTCGAGATACTAACAATTGAGAATGATTATTGAATTATCAATATCTTTGTAGGGCGTGATTAAAAGGGAAGATTCAATAGCATATCGAGTAAAGCCTGGCTTTTTAGCCAATGAATTCAATGCTATTGGAGACAATACGCTTTTTATAGAAAAATTTGAATTGGCGGTAGTTTCTAAGTTATCTAAGCTTTTATCTATTTAATTATGGATCGTATTAAACTTTTGCCAGATAATATTGCCAATCAAATTGCGGCAGGTGAAGTGGTTCAACGACCTGCTTCTGCAGTTAAGGAGCTATTAGAGAATTCGCTGGATGCTGGCGCCACCGAAATCCGTCTTATTGTAAAAGAAGGTGGCACTCAATTAATTCAAATTACCGATAATGGCCTTGGAATGAGCCCAACTGATGCTCGAATGTGCTGGGAAAGACACGCTACTTCTAAAATTACTAAAACGGATGACCTTTTTAAATTAAGTAGTTTTGGATTTAGAGGTGAAGCATTGGCTTCTATTGCTGCTATTGCTCATGTCGAAATGAAAACCAAAAGAAGTAGTGACGAAATTGGTACTCTCATTAAAATAGAGGGAAGCAAAATCATCGAACAAGACCAAACTGCTTGTCTGGATGGTACTCAATTTTCTATTAAAAATTTATTCTATAATGTCCCTGCTCGACGTAATTTCCTTAAAAGTATTCCAGTTGAATTAAGACATATCATCGATGAATTTATTCGTGTTGCAATGCCGCATCATGAAGTGGCTTTCAGTATGTTTCATAATGACAAAGAAGTATTTGATCTAAAACCTAGTAGTCCATCTAAACGAATAGCCGAATTGCTAGGAAAACGTAATGATGCCGATTTTTTGCCTGTCTCTGAATCTCATGATTTGCTTAATGTTAAAGGATATGTTGGCAAACCAGAAATAGCAAAAAAAACACGTGGTGAACAATTTTTATTCGTTAATAATCGCTTTATTAAAGATGCTTATTTACATCATGCTATAGTCAATTCATTTGACCAATTAATTGCTAAAGACCAATTTCCAAGTTATGTCCTATTTCTAGAGTTAGACCCTTCTAGAATTGATGTCAATATTCATCCTACTAAAACTGAAATTAAGTTTGATGACGAACGCGCTATCTATACTTTGGTAAAATCTGCCGTGAAAAAAGCCTTAGGCCAATATGTTGTTATTCCTGAATTAGATTTTGGCGACCCTAATACTTTTAATCCAGTTGCCTTTTTAAAACATGAAGATGAGCCAAACTCTCTTGGTAAACCCGCTGTTAAAGTTAATCAATTCGACCCATTTAAATCTGGTTCTAATATGCGGGGTGTTCAAACTTCTCAGTGGCATAAACTCTTTGAAAATAACTACTTAGAATCACGAGAGAATACTCAACCTATTCAACAACTTATTCCTAACAACCTTAAAAATGCTCAAATAACAGACGCGTTTCAAATCGCCGAAGGTTTCATTGTTGCAAATAAAGATAATAAACTAATTGTTGTCGACCAAAGGGCTGCTCACGAACGCATATTATATGAAAAACATTTAAATAGTATCCAAAGAAGAAGCGCTCTTACACAACAATTGCTCTTTCCTAGAACTATAGAATTATCTGGCCCCGATTATGCTATGGCTCACGAAATTTTAGAGGAAATGAAGGAGTTAGGTTTTGATGTAGCTGATTTTGGTACCAATTGTCTTATCATCAATGGTGTGCCTGCAGAAACAATGAAAGGCACCGAAAAAGATCTTCTTGAAGGCTTACTCGAACACTATAAAAATAATGCCTCTCAATATGCTCACGACAAAAGAAAAAATCTTGCTGTCTCTCTTGCACAAAATGAAGCCATTTTTAGAACTAGAAGTATGGAGAAAGAAGAATTAATCGATTTATTAGAACAACTCTTCGATTGTGAACTTCCCGCTACTCGTCCTAACGGAAATGCAGTGTATATTGAACTTAATACAAATTACTTAAGCGAAAGATTTAAATAAATGAACAGATTGCAATTAACTCCAGCTGTAAAAAATATCACTATTGCATGTATAGTGCTTTATATAGGAACTAAACTATTATTAATTAGAGGGATTTTCGACCTCAATACACTGCTGGCAATGCATTACCCTTTAAATCCTGATTTTAAACCTTGGCAAATTATTACGCATATGTTTATGCACGATAGTCACGGTTTATCTCCTCACTTGATTTTTAATATGATTGCATTGATTACTATTGGTCCAACAGTAGAAAATATTCTAGGAACAAAAAAATTTGTGAAACTTTTCTTTTTTGCTGGACTAGGTTCTATCTTTTTGCATGTTGCTGTCGAATCAATTCTAGTATACAATGCTTTAGGGTCTTGGTTTCCTTCTTTATCTTCTCTACAAATAGATATTCTTTCAGATGGTAGTTATTCTTCTCAAGCTCCTTTCTATACTCAAGAATCCTTTAATACGGTAACTAGAGCCTACTTTGGAGAGCTTGTTGGTGCTAGTGGTGCTATATATGGAATTGTAGTAGCTTTTGCTTACTATTTTCCAAATACTCAATTAATGTTTCTATTTATTCCATACCCTATTAAAGCTAAATACTTAGTCCCTATAATTATTGGATTAGATGTTTACTTAGGTATCAGTAATTTTGGATGGGACCCTGTAGCGCACTTTGCTCATATAGGTGGTGCTATTGCAGGTTGGGGACTTGCTTGGTATTGGAGACACTACGGCCGAAACCGTTTTTACTAAAAATCGATTACTTTTAGATGCATTTGCAATTATTGGTCAACAGCCAAGACTAATTGAGCTATAATGAAACGCTCTGAAGAAATCAGCAACTAATTTTATTCACTCTATTTTGGTGACGTCCACCTTCGAATTCAGCACTTAAATATGCAGAAATAATTTCGAGAGCATCAGACTCACTAATAAATCTTGCAGGCAAACAAAGTATGTTGGCGTTATTATGCTGTCTTGCTAGAGCACCTAATTCAGGCAACCAACATAAAGCTGCACGAATACCTTGATGCTTATTAGCAGTTAAACAAACGCCATTTCCACTACCACAAATTAAAATCCCTAATGAACCTTGCTCTGCTTCAACCGCTTCTGCAACAGGATGTGCCACATCAGGATAATCCATTGAATCAGTATTAAAACAACCAAAATCTTTGACATGATAACCTGCACTGTTAAGAAATTCGATTACTTTAGCTTTAAGTTCAAAACCTGCATGGTCTGAACCGATTTGAATTTTGATTGTATTATCCATTGGCTTCTTTCATTTTTTGTTTTTCAACACGTTTAATTATAAAAACACCCACTTCAAAAAGCGAGTATAATGGGATGGTTAAAATCACTTGACTTACGATATCTGGAGGCGTAGCAATAGCGGCTAAAACCAGAATAACAACAAAGGCATGTTTTCGATATTTGATTAAAAAAGCAGAACTAATAAGCCCACTTCTTCCTAAAAAATACATTAAAATAGGCAATTCAAAAATCAATCCAGTACCCAAAACAATCATCGAAATAAATGATAAAACATTGTCAATATTAATTTCATTTTTAATCAAATCACTTAAGTTAAATCCACTTAAAAAATTGATAGAAATTGGACAAAGAATGAAATAACCAAAAGAAATACCCGATAGAAATAAGAAGCTGGTATAAAACACAAATCCTCTTGTATTTTTAATTTCCTTTTTACTTAGAGCAGGTTTTAAAAATAACCACATTTGATAGAGTACAAATGGCATTGCAGCAATAATCCCAACCAAAAATGCCAACTTAAAAGCTAACATAAATTGACCTGCAACTTCGGTATTTTGTAATGTAAACTTCAACTCTTTAATACAAAAGTCATCAGAACCATTGAGTTTTCTTCCCAATTGACACAAGACTCGGTAAGTAATAAAATCCTTATTCAGTGGTCCAACAATGATTCTATGGAAGATAAAATCCATATAAATCAGAGCAACAATAGAGAAACCAACAATAAAATAAGCACTGCGCAACAAATGTTTCCTCAGTACATCAATATGATCAAAGAAGGACATTTCCTTTTCTTCAACCTTTTCTTCCGTATAATCTTGGTCTAAAGACAATTTATATTATTCAATTACATCACCATTCCACCACAGACATTAATAGTCTGTCCAGTTATATATGCGCTCATTTCGCTTGCTAGAAACAAACAGGCATTGGCCACATCCTCGGTAGAACCTCCCCTTTTAAGTGGAATAGTTTCTGTCCATGTTTTGCGTACACCCTCATCTAAGGTTGCAGTCATTTCTGTTTCAATAAATCCAGGAGCAATGGCATTGCATCTTACATTTCTGCTTCCTAATTCTTTCGCCACAGATTTAGTAAATCCTATCATCCCTGCTTTACTAGCAGCATAGTTTGCTTGACCAGCATTACCTGTTACTCCAACAACCGATGACATATTAATGATACTTCCAGCTCTATTTTTAAGAAACGTTTTAAGACATGCTTTTGTAAGATTAAATGTCGATTTTAAATTTGTGTTAATTACTGCATCCCATTGCTCTTCTGACATACGCATTAGCAATGTATCCTTAGTAATTCCGGCATTATTAATTAGCACATCTATAGTACCAAAATCAGCAACAACTTGGTCTGCCAATATTTGTGCTGCATTAAAATCAGAAGCATCACTTTGGTAACCAATTGCCTTAATACCATAAGTTTGTTGCAGTTCCTGCTCGAATGCCCTAGCCTTTTCTACAGAACTAGCAAATGTAAAAGCTATATTAGATCCATTTTTGGCGAATAGCTCGGCAATTCCTTTTCCGATGCCTCTACTAGCACCTGTAATCAATGTGGTTTTTCCTTTTAGCATATCTGAAATTTGACTGCGAAATTAAATAAAATTGACGGAGTTGTTATAGTCTTAAATTTAAAAAAAAATATTTATATTAATTATCCTCTAAGGCTGTTTCATTGCGAAGTGTCTAATACCTGCTTCCTCGAATTCAGGGCCATAAGTAATAAATCCTTGTTTTTCATAAAAAGGTATAGCGTGTAATTGCGCATGCATCATCACTTTCTCTGCTACTGGCAAATCTTCTAATACGGCTTTCACTAATGCTGCACCTATGCCTTTTCCTCTGTACTGACGCTCTACTGCAAACCGCTCTAATTTAATAATCCCTTTATCTTTAAAACGCCAACGTGCTGTACCTGCCGGATTCCCTTCTAAATAGGCTATAAAATGTGTGCATTTTTCATCATCTTCATCGTACTCTTCTGTTGCGTCTACTGCCTGCTCTATTACAAAAACTCGACGTCGAATCTCAAATGCTAGGTCGCGTTCTTCATGGCTCTTTATTTTCTTTACTTCTACCATTTATTTAAACTTTCTTTTTATGTAAGTCCAACTAGATAACCACTTCCTATTATTTAAATAACTCAAATTGGTTTCGTGTTCATAAGCTTCTCGCTCAAAACTAATTGAAAGATAAGCTTTCTGATGTTTAAATCCATTTGTAATCATGGCTAACCAATATTCAATAAAATATAAAATATAATAAGGAATTAGAAGCATCTCAATCTGTTGTCTTAGATGAATGCTCTCATGATTATGTATCGTTTTATTTTCAGCTATTTCTATACTCCTAAAAATAACAAAAGGCCACAACGCCATGGCACTTACTTTCTTATTGCCAAATGTCAGCAAATCCAATAAAGAACTACTTACCAATTGTATCATTGACCGTCCGAATTTTGTTTATCTTCTTCTTCTTTGCGCTTACGTTCTGCTTCTTCTCTGCGTTTGCGCCTTTCTTCTCGTTCTTTCTCTATCATTTGCTGCAATTTTTCATCATCGCTAAGTTCTTTTACCGGTGCAGAACCCGAGTTTGTAGCATCTGATTTATTTTTTGTTAAAGAATCTTTTAAGTTTAATATGGTTTTCCTCAAACTATCTAACTCTTCTTTCAATTTAATATTTTTTGCTCTTTCACTCGTAAGCTCATTGGTCGATTTGTCGAGTTGTTTTGTGAGGTCTTTTGTCTCTATAAACAAATCGTTATTTTCTTTATTAAGTGACTTATTTTCATTTTCTAGAGACTCAAGTTTATTCTTCTGATTCTCGACCATATTGGTTAAATTGATGATTATATCACCTTCTTCATCGCCTTTCTCAATTCTACTTTTGAATTCTCTTAATGAAGTCAATTCTTCTTCCATATTGACTAAATCAGTTTTTAGATTTTCGTTCTCAATTTCTAGCTGATCAACTCTAATATTCAATCGATTTCGTTGTCCAATCACTGCAGTATCAATAGATTTCATACCCCCATTACCATTCTCACATAATTTTAATTTTGTTCGTAATTCGTCTATCTCCTTATCTTTTTTATTGATTTGATCTTTCAATTTAACAATAATTTGTGTGAAGGATTCTTCAATTGATTTGGTATCTGTTGAATTAAGATTCACCAAATCTTTCTTATCTTCTACAAATAGCTTAAGATAATCAAATTTCACTTTACTATCTGGACCAACATAAATTCCCACTTTACCTTTACCAAGTTCTATATAAGTAAACGATTGAACATATTGCGAGTTGATATACAAATCATATACTTTATCATACGTTTTTATCATGATTTGATTCTCCCCTTTTGTGATTGCAGCATTAGATTTAATCCAACCCTGACCAGTACCTACAATTGGAGATTGCTTATCTTTGGTAATCTTCATGATACGAAATTCCTTTTTTTGATTGATTTCAACCAAAATTCCGCCACTCGTTTCGGCTTGAGCCATTAATACAAGCCCAGCACTTTGTTTTCGATTCTTATGGTCGTTGAAACTTACAGAAGCTTCTAACAAATAATTAGAATACTCATCTTCAGTATTTGGGAAGAGATAATATCCCGACTTTTTAGATTTTCGATAAAGTTCAAAATAACCATATTGCGCAATAAATAAGTTGTCAGCATTGAATGTGCTGTTCCATGATTTATCCACTTGATTGAACTGCTCATTGAATAAGAGCTTTGTAAATTCCTTATTGACTTCCTGACCATAGGCAAAAAATCCAGATGTACACATCCAAATTAGAAATAATTTCTTCATCTTTGCAATTGCGCTCCCCCTATTGGAGTGGAGCAAAATTAATATAATTATCCCAAATGAAGTTGTGTTTTAGATTTTTATTCCCATTTATCGTTGTATTGACCTTTGTCTCTTGTTCTAATGAAATTGATGTTCTCGCAGATTATGAAGAGAACGCGTCTATTTATGCCTTACTCGACCCAAATTTGAGTATGCAGTTTGTTAAAATTAATAAAGTATTCGTCAATCCTAATTCAAGGGCTTCAGACGTTGCTAAAATTGCAGATTCACTTTATTTTGATACCATACGTCCTGAAATAATTGAAATTGGCACTGGAAGAAGAATACCGCTATTTAAAGCCAATATTTTGCTTAAAGATAGTGGAATGTTCGCCAACTCTCCCAATTACCTCTATGTTACCAATGAACAAATATTTGCCAATCAAAAATATCGTCTTGAGCTAAAACTTCCCAATAGTGGTAAATTAGTTACAGCCGAAACTGATATTGTTTCTACGCCAATCTTGCGACAACCCGTTAGTAATTTAGGTTTACTAAAAATATTCAGTGCTTTACCAACTGGCAATATACCTATCGAACTAATTTCACCTGTTAATGGAAAAATATTTGATGCTTTTTTATATTTTAACTACATAGAGGTCGATAAATTAGATACAAATATTAAGGTCTTAAAAACTATCCCATGGAAGATTTTAAAATCTTATCGAACGCTTTCTAACAAAGGATTTGAATATGTCTTGCAGCGTATACCTAGCGGTGCATTTTACGATAATATCAAAGCAAATATTTCTATCAATCTAGATGTAACTAGGCGTTTTACTACTTGCGAAATTATTTTAAGCTCTGGAAATGTAATTCTTGATACCTATATACAGTCATCTACGCCTTCTATTGGTATTGTTCAAAAACAAACAGATTATACTAATATTACCAATGGTATTGGTATTTTCGGTTCTAGAAATACGCTTTATATCAATGAAATTACTATTTCGGATGTGACAAAGACATTTTTTGTTACCGATCCTGAACTTAAAAAACTAGGTTTTGTCAGGTAGGAGTTAGAATCTGACATTTGCTACAAATTATTTTTATGTTGCTTGCATAGAATTGCGACTTTTTGTCATGATTCAATATAACTTTATGTAAAAAAGTCTATTAAACTGCCAATAAATCTAAATGGCACTAGGTTTGAAACGTAGAAAATAACGATTAGAAATAACATATTTTATGAGCAAAATAATAGGCATAGACTTAGGAACTACAAACAGTTGCGTTTCAGTTATGGAAGGCAACGAGCCAGTGGTGATTGCCAATAGTGAAGGCAAACGCACAACACCATCGGTGGTGGCATTTATGAAAGATGGCGAACGAAAGATTGGTGATCCAGCAAAAAGACAAGCGATTACTAATCCAAGAAATACCATTTTCTCGATTAAACGATTTATGGGAAATAACTTCGACCAAGTTACAATGGAGACAGGTAGAGTACCTTATGAAGTTGTAAAAGGCGATAACAATACCCCAAGAGTTAAAATTGATGACCGCCTTTACACACCTCAAGAAATTAGTGCTATGATTCTTCAAAAAATGAAGAAAACTGCTGAAGATTATTTAGGCACTGAGGTTAAAGAAGCCGTTATTACTGTTCCAGCCTATTTTAATGATGCTCAAAGACAAGCAACTAAAGAAGCAGGTGAAATAGCAGGTTTAAATGTGCGAAGAATTATCAATGAGCCTACTGCTGCTGCTTTGGCATATGGATTAGATAAAAAACACAGCGACATGAAAATTGTTGTTTTCGATTGTGGTGGTGGTACTCACGACGTATCTGTATTAGAATTGGGTGATGGTGTTTTTGAAGTAAAATCTACAGATGGTGATACACATTTAGGTGGTGATGATTTCGATCAAAAAATTATAGATTGGTTAGTACAAGAATTTAAGGATGAAAATGGTGGTTTAGATATTAGTAAAGATCCAATGGCTCTTCAGCGTTTGAAAGAAGCTGCTGAAAAAGCTAAAATTGAACTTTCTAGTACTACTAATACCGAAATCAATCTGCCTTATATTATGCCAGTTGATGGTATCCCCAAACACTTAGTAAGATCTTTAAGTAAAGCTAAATTTGAACAACTCGTCGATGATTTAGTACAAAGAACTATCGAACCTTGTAAATCTGCGCTTAAAAATGCAGGCTACAGCACTTCGGATATCAATGAAATAATCTTAGTAGGTGGTAGCACACGTATTCCTGCTGTACAAGCTGCTGTAGAAAAATTCTTTGGAAAAGCGCCTTCTAAAGGTGTTAATCCAGATGAAGTTGTGGCTGTAGGTGCTGCAATTCAAGGTGGTGTTTTAACTGGTGAAGTGAAAGATGTTTTGTTATTAGATGTTACTCCACTAAGTCTAGGAATCGAAACTTTTGGTGGCGTTATGACCAAACTTATTGAATCTAACACCACTATCCCAACCAAGAAAAGCGAAACCTTTAGTACTGCAAGCGATAACCAACCAAGTGTGCAATTGCACGTTTTACAAGGTGAACGCCCTCTAGCTAAGGATAATAGAACAATTGGAATGTTTAATTTAGATGGCATTCCTCCTGCTCAAAGAGGTGTTCCGCAAATTGAAGTTACTTTTGATATAGATGCTAATGGTATCTTACACGTTAGTGCGAAAGATAAAGGAACTGGTAAAGAACAAAAAATTAGAATTGAAAGTTCTAGTGGCTTAAGTAAAGAAGAAATTGAACGTATGAAGCAAGAAGCTGAAGCCAATGCTGAAACAGATAGAGTGGCTAAGGAAGAAATTGAAAAATTAAATGCTGCTGATACGTTGATCTTTACTTCAGATAAAAATTTGAAAGACTATGGCGATAAATTGCCTGCTGATAAAAAGCAAGCTATTGAAGATGCTCTAGCTCAATTAAAAACCGCTCATAACAGTAAAGACGTAAGTGCATGTGATTCTGCCTCCGAAGCTTTGAATAAAGCGTGGGAAGCCGCTAGTCAGGATATTTACAATGCACAGCAAGCTGCTCAAGGTCAAGGTGATGCGCCAAACAACGAAACTGCTCCTAACTCTGATCAAGGTTCAGATGTAGAAGATGTCTCTTTTGAAGAGGTTAAATAATTCATTGAATATCAATAAAAAAGCCCCTTAATTGGGGCTTTTTTATTGATGTGTTATTTACTTTTAGTCCTTAAATGGTCGTAGTTATACTCGAAATGCACATTTCAAGTCCTACAAAGATGCTATAGTATTTTGGGTTAATAGTCTCAAATTTACCAAATCTGCTTTTCAGTATGTCAATTCCCTTTACCAATTAACTTCGTATCACATTAATGTCAAGTTTGTAGACCAACGGCCTATAATTGCATACGAATTCATGAAAATAATTGCATATTTTTATACATATTTGCCTAATGCGTGCGAAAAAAGCAATATTGATTATTTTACTTTTTGCTTCGAGTTATTCAAACGCTCAAAATATTGTCTATAAATTCCTCACTATTAAGGAAGGATTATCTACCAATAATATCTTTAAAGTTAAATTCGACCACCAAGGTTTTCTTTGGATTGCGCACGATAACGGTATTTCGAGATACGATGGATTTAAATTTAAACACTATATCAGCCCTGTTCAAAAATCAAATGTTTATACCGATTTAACCATTGGTCCCGATGGCAAAGTATGGATGACTAATTTAGGTTTGCAGGTTTTCTATATTGATAATGATGAAATGAAACTTTTCAAATCGTTTAACCTCAATTACCCTCCTTCTACTGTCAGAGTTAGCTTTCTAAATAATGGTAACCTAATTTTTAATGCGGAAGGTGGATTAATTGAATTTGATATAAAATCTGGTAAGGAATATAAAACTAAATTGAACCTAACTATTCAGAATCTTTATGTTAATGATGGTGTAGCATACTTTAATAATATTGTTAATGGCAAACTATACAAATATAAAAATAGAAAATTAGACTCTCTTGATCTTCAATTACCCTATTCTGTCATCTATGCAAACGATTCTATAATCATTTGTAGTTATAATGTCGCTAATCACCTTTATATTAAATATGGCAAAGACTACAAAAACACTTTAGTTGTACCCTTAGGATATAACTATAATCACTCTGAACAGAATGGCCAATATTTATATGCTTTTACCACTGGGAGTGTTGTTAAAATTGACTTAAAGAATAGTAAATTTACTATGTCGACGGTGATGGAAGGACGAAGCTATACCCACTTTTCTAAAGATAAATTAGGTAACGAATGGTACTCGACTTTAAATGAAGGTATAGTAGTAAAACCGTATAGCAATGTTCAACTTATTGAAATAGGTGAAAAATCTAATTTTATTAAATTGTCGCACTTTAGAGGGCATGCCTATGGAATTACTGCAGATAACCAATTGTATAGAATGTATCATGACCACGTTGAAAAAGTGCTTGAATTCGACGATTTCATGGATAACAAACCAATTATTGTCGCAAAAAACTTAAATAATCAATACATACTTATTGGAAATAGTCGATTTTTACTCATAGATTCTAACTTTATTCCTCATAAATATTTCAATCAATTGGCTCTAAAAGATGCTAGCTTACACGAAAATGGGAATATTTATATGGCCACTACTGGTAATATTTTTTATCATAAATTTACTACAAGTATTATAAATTCTTTCGCGTCCAAAGAATTTATAAATAGTAATGATATCGATTTAAAACGGGTCAATTTAATCGGTCGATTTAATAACGTCAAATTTGATAGCACTGATGGTGTATTGTATTTTGGTGGAATACCTGGATTATTTAAATTAAAAAATCAAGAAAATCCAGAAGAAATAAAAAATGGCGATGAACAAATTTTTAGCAGTTTTATTGACATCTATTCCCCTTATGTTATCATTGGAACTATTCAATCGGGTATTATAATTTTAAAAGATGGTAATATATATCGCCATTTTAATAGTTTAAATAGCACCTTGGGTAATACCATTATTAAAATAAAATTATATAATGACCGAATTTGGTTGCTAAGTAGTAAAGGGATTCACACAATTAATCTACAAGACTTTTCTATTCAAACTTTCTCATATATTGGTGCAGTTGAATTTAATAGAAATACAGATTTTACATTGGCCGATGGTATCCTTTATCTTATTGCTGGTCAAAAAACCTATAAGGTTAAACTCAACGAACTAAGAAAATCGCCTCCTGTTATTCCTGTATATTTCAATTACTTTGAAATTGGAGAATTAAAACAATTCGACTTAAAGAAAATTATTCTACAACACGACCAAAATAGTTTTTCTATTGGAATAGAAATGCCTGCAGCTCCTGTTTTAGGAAATGTCGAATATGAATATAGTCTCAACAATATCAATTGGTTCCAACTTAGTAAAGGTCAAGATAAAATTTATCTAAATCAATTGCCTCCAGGTAACTACTCCCTCAACGTGAGACAAATTGGTATACCTAAAAAAATGTATACCCT
>JADLHV010000025.1 GCA_020848595.1 Bacteroidia bacterium | reverse complement strand
TAAAGTCATTTCGAGTTTTATCATACCCTAGCACCTCTATCCCAATGGCTTTGAAATACCTTGCGATGGCGCTCATACCAATTCCTCCAATGCCGAGGAAGTAAGCGGTTTTGATGTCCTTGATATTCATAGTACTGCTTCTATTGTATTGACTATTGTTTCTAAGGCATCTGGTTTCGCCAACAAACCAATCTTAATACTTAATGCCTCTAATTGTTCATTATTCTTCGCAATTTCGACAACTTTGTTTACTAATTTTACTTTTGCTTCTAAATCTTTAACTAATATAGCCGCTCCTTTATCTGTTAATGCTAAGGCATTTTTAGTTTGATGATCTTCTGCAACATTGGGTGAAGGAACCAAAATGCAAGGTTTTTTCAACAAACACAATTCACTAACTGAAATTGCCCCTGCTCTTGATACCACCAAGTCTGCCGCAGCATAAGCTGTTTGCATATCATAAATAAACTCACTTGCTTTAATTGTTTGATAACCTTTCGTGTCGGCTTTGAAATTCTTTCCTGTTTGCCAAAGCAATTGAATTGCATTCTCATTGAATATTTCAATACCTTCTTGTATACTTTGATTTATTGTTCTTGCACCTAAACTTCCTCCAATAACTAATACTACTATTTGATTTGTATCGAATCCTAAACTTGCCTTAGCTTCTGATTTCGCCCGGCTCTGAGCATTTTTAATTTCTGCCCTTACTGGATTGCCAGTTAAAACAATTTTACTTTTAGGGAAAAATTTCTCCATACCCTCATAGGCAACACAAACTTTTGCAACTCGTTTTCCTAAAATTTTATTGGTAAGTCCTGCATACGAATTTTGTTCCTGTATGACGCAAGGTATGCCTGTCCCTGAAGCTACATATAACACCGCAGCACTAGCATATCCGCCAACACCTATCACAACCTGAGGTTTAAAATCTTTTACTATTTTGCGTGATAGAATTAAACTTTTCAATAATTTAAATGGAACTAAAAAATTCGACATACTTAAACGTCTTTGAATACCAGCAATGGGTAAACCAATGATTTTAAATCCTGCCATAGGTACTTTTTCCATTTCCATTCGCCCAAGTGCACCTATAAAAAGAATTTCAGCTTGAGGGTTTCGACTTTTAATTTCATTAGCTATAGCTATAGCCGGAAAAATATGACCACCAGTTCCTCCTCCAGAAATAATCACTCTGTTAAGCATTAGATTCACCCTCCTGTGATGGTTCGGCTAATCCTTCATGTTGCTCTTCAACCGCTCTACTTACACTGAGCAGAACGCCAAAAGCCGCACTAGTAAAGATAATACTTGTACCTCCCATACTAATAAGTGGCAATGTCAAACCCGTCAATGGAAACACATTGGTAGCTACAGCCATGTGAATAAAAGCTTGCAATACCAAACTAAAGGCTAGCCCCATTGCTAATAATGCCCCGAAAGCTTTCGGACTCTTTAATACAATCCGAATAGAACGATACAATATCAACAAGTATAAAAATATCACTGTTAAACCTCCGAAAATAAGTCCATATTCTTCAATAATAACGGCAAAGATAAAATCAGAATAAGAGTGAGGAAGGTAAGCACTTTGTTCGCCCTTTCCAGGACCTTTACCCGTTAATCCACCACTTGCTATTGCAATTTTAGCTTGAACAGTTTGAAACACTTCTTCGTTGGTATCCTTATGCATAAAATTTTCAATACGAGCTTTCCAAGTAGAAGCTCTACCAGGCAGCATACTATCAGGTGATTTGAGCAATAATGTTAAACCTAAAACCCCCATCAAAGCAAAAGTCCCAGCTAAAAGACCTAAATGCCTAATGCGTGCGTTTCCAATGAATAACAACATACTACAAGTAAAGAAAAGTACGATAGATGTACTTAAATTTTCGGGCATAATAAGTGCGCAAATCACACATATATACAAAACAATAAATCCAAAACCCTTCAATGAATGCATCTCTTCTTGCTTCTTCGATAAATATCGTGCAATGAACATAATTAATGCAAACTTAGCAAAGTCGCTACTTTGAAATGAGATACCGAAAATTGTAATAGTTCTCTTCGCTTCATTGATATCATTACCGAACACTAAAGTTGCTATCAAAAGTGGAATTGAAATCAAGACAGCCATTTGAGAAATTCTCGAAAAATATTTATAGTCTAGGAGATGAAAAAAATACATCAAAAAGAATCCCCCAAACAAAAATAACATGTGTTTAAACAGAAAATATTCGGTATTGCCACTTTGAGTTTTAAACGCAAGCGATCCTGTAGCACTGTATACTGCCATCATCCCTAATAAGGACAAGACAAATACAGCGAACCAAATATATGGGTCACCTCTGAATTTTAATCTTCCGAGTTGCATGCGCCCATTGTTCTATTTTACACAACCTTTCATAATAGTATCCTTAGCAATCAAACTAGTAAACTCGATTGACTACAAATTTTTCACTGCAGCTTTAAATTGCCAGCCTCTATCTTCGTAATTGGTAAACAAGTCGAAACTGGCACAAGCTGGAGATAAAAGAACAGCATCGCCTTTTTCGGCAAATCTCTTTGCTACTTGAACAGCTTCTTCGGCACTACTTGTATTTATCATAAGATCTACATCTTTACCAAAAGCTGTATGAATCTTCTTATTATCTACACCAAGGCAAACAATAACTTTCACCTTCTGTTTTACTAAAGGAAGAAGGGCTTCGTAATCATTTCCTTTGTCGACACCCCCTACAATCCAAACAACAGGTTTATCCATGCTTTCGAGTGCATACCAGGTTGAATTGACGTTAGTGGCTTTACTGTCGTTAATAAATTCGACTCCACCAACTGTGGCAACATACTCTAGTCGATGCTCCACATTTTGGAAATTAATTAAACTCTCTCGGATAACATCTTTTCGGATGTTAAGTGCATTAGCTGCAATAGCCGCCGCCATACTGTTGTAACAGTTGTGAATGCCTTTTAGGGCGAAATCGTTGATAAACATTGTTAGCTGATTTGTTGGGTTTGTTGATGTATTTTCTAATAAATGAAACTCTTTGTCTAAGACATAGGCCCCTTTCTCGGTGGTTTTACCATAAGCAAATGGAAGTCTTTCTGCATCTACTTTATGCGTTGCCAAGTTCTTTATGGTTACTTCGTCATCGGCGCAATAGATAAAGTAATCGTGGGCTGTCTGATTCATAGCAATTCGAAATTTCGAATCGATATAATTTTGAAACTCGTATTCGTAACGATCTAAATGATCGGGGGTAATATTGCACAATATGGCAATATGTGGACTAAATGTATAGGTATTGTCTAATTGAAATGAACTTAATTCAAGTACATAATATTCAAAATCATTATTGTCAATTTGGCGAGCATAGCTTGTTCCAATATTACCGCCTAAACCAACACTATATCCAGCATTCTTCAATATATGATAGCAAAGCATAGTAGTAGTAGTTTTACCATTTGTGCCTGTAATACCAACATGCCTAGCTTGTGTATATCTAGAACCAAATTCTATCTCCGAAATTATTTGAATGCCTTTTTCTTTTGCTTTTATGATGATATCTGCTTTATCTGGAATACCAGGACTCTTTATAATTTCATCTGCATTTAATATCAGCGTCTCTGTATGACCATTTTGCTCATATGCCACATTTATATTATCTAATTCTTCAGTATATTTAGATTTTATACTTCCAGAATCAGAGACAAAAACCTCGTGTCCGTGCTTTAAGGCTAGTATAGCACAGCCTGTACCGCTTTCTCCTGCTCCTAATATGACAATTCTTTTTTTCAAACTGATTCTTATCTAAGTTTTAATGTAATAAATGAAACAACTGCCAGTATGATTCCTATAATCCAAAATCTTGTAACAATCTTGGCTTCATGAAATCCCTTTTTCTGATAATGATGGTGAATAGGAGACATCAGAAATACCCTTTTACCTTCCCCAGTTTTCTTTTTAGTGTACTTGAAGTATGAAACCTGAATCATTACACTTAAATTCTCGATTAAAAACACGCCGCATAGAATAGGGATAAGCAGTTCTTTCCTAACAATAATAGCAAGAGCTGCAATAACACCACCTAACATTAAACTTCCGGTATCGCCCATAAAAACTTGAGCTGGATAACTATTATACCATAAAAATCCAATGCATGCCCCCATAAATGCACCAGCAAATACAAACAATTCACCTAAATGTGGGATGTACATAATGTTGAGGTACTTTGCAATTAGAATATTTCCTGATACAAATGCGAATAAGCCTAAAGTTGTTCCAATTATCGCCGATGTGCCTGCTGCTAAACCATCGATACCATCGGTAATATTTGCCCCATTAGATACTG
Organism: Bacteroidia bacterium; assembly: GCA_020848595.1. Classification (GTDB taxonomy): domain Bacteria; phylum Bacteroidota; class Bacteroidia; order NS11-12g; family UBA955; genus JABMMZ01. The sequence continues at coordinate 10,122 of JADLHV010000025.1, read as the reverse complement.
CTGTAACAAGGAAGATGACAAATAAGGTGAAGATAACCCAACCCCATTTTTCATCTAATCCTATCATCTTTGTTATACGGTTATAATCAAATTCAGAAAATTTAAAAAATGGAATAGTGGTGGTTAAACTTTTCTCGTTTTTTGTGAAAAATCTTTCGCCTTGAATCATTTTAACATTCATGTTAGATGTATCCATTTTTAACGCTACTGCATCTTTCGCCGAATAGTGCTTGGTTACGACTACTGCTTTATTAAAATACAGGGTTAATGCAACAACTATCCCCACAATGATTTGTCCCATTATTTTAAATTTACCCGACAAACCAGCTTTATCTTTTTTGAAAACTTTAATATAATCATCTACAAATCCAATTAGCCCTGTTAGCACCGTAACTGCTATCATCAATAGGACATATACATTTGTAAGTCGAGCTAATAATAAAGTCGGAATCAAGATTGCCCCCAACATAATCAATCCACCCATGGTTGGAGTACCTTTCTTAGCTTCTTCGCCTTGTAATCCGAGGTCGCGAATAGTTTCAGAAACCTGCAATCTATGCAGTGCATTGATAAGCCTTTTGCCATACACTGCCGAGATAGTCAATGATAAAATCACGGCCAATCCAGTACGGAATGTAAGGTAAGTCCAAACACCAAATCCTGCGATGTTATAGTGATGGTCTAAATATGAAAACAAATGGTATAACATGTCTCTGCCTTAAATTTCTTTAAATATTTCCATTAGTATTTTCCTGTCATCAAAAGGGTATTTTAACCCTTTAATTTCCTGATAAGTTTAGTGACCTTTAACTGCAATCAATATGATATCCTTTGGTTTACTCATCATAATAGCTGCTCTAATTGCTTCCTTTCTATCTGTAATTTTCAAGACTTTTTTATATGCACTTGCATCTACGCCTTGCATCATCTCTTCTATAATTACTTCTGGCACTTCATCTCTTGGATTATCGCTAGTTAATATCACCTTATCACTCAAATTACTCGATACTTTAGCCATCACTGGTCGTTTCTCTTTATCTCGATTACCTCCACAACCAACTACTGTAAGCAATTGCTCGTTGGTACTTCTAATATCATTTATGGTTGATAAAACATTTTCTAATGCATCTGGGGTATGAGCATAATCAACTACACCAATAATTCCATTTGCACTTCTATACACTTCGAATCTGCCATTTACACCTAATTGATGAGACAAATGTGTTAATATAGTTGACCTTTCTATTTCTAGTAAAAAAGCCACAGAGTATACTGCTAATAAGTTATATGCATTAAATTTACCTACCAGATTAAACCAAACTTCATCATGATCTATTTTCAATAACAAGCCTTCAAAATCACTTTCCATTATCTTGCAATTGAAATCAGCAGCCGACTTCAATGCATAGGTATATTTCGAAGCTTTTGTATTTTGAACCATCACCAAACCATTGCGATCATCCTTATTTACAAGTGCAAAAGCTTCATCAGGTAACTGATCAAAAAACAATTTCTTAGCCTTAATATAATTATCAAAAGTTAAATGATAATCCAAATGATCGTGGGTTATATTTGTAAATACGGCCCCATCAAAAGCAAGACCGTTAATTCGACCTTGAACAATCGAATGTGAACTTACTTCCATAAAGCAATACGAACAATCTGCCTCTACCATCTCTGCCATCAACGCATTTAGTTTAATAGGATCTGGTGTTGTATGCGAACTGGTATATACTTTAGAAGCTATTCGATAGTCAACTGTACTGACTAATCCACAAGTACTACCTAAACTACTAAACAAATTAAACAGCATCGTTGTAGTAGTGGTTTTACCATTAGTTCCAGTGACGCCAATTAATTTAAACTTCGAAGAGGGATAATCATAAAATGCAGAAGCGAAATATCCAACACTTTGCTGAACATCGTCAACCAATACAAATGTGACTTCTGATGGCAAATCACTAGGTAAGGTACTGCAAACAATTACGGAGGCACCTAACTTTATTACATCTGGAATAAACTTATGTGCATCAACTGTAGTGCCAATTACTGCAAAGAACATTGTACCACTTACTACTTTCCTTGAATCTAATTCTAAAGCATGCACTAGAATCGACTCGCTACCATGAATGGCGAGAATACCTTTATATTGCGCTATGTCTGCTAATACTTTACTCATGGTGAAAGTTTGATATAAATTGTACCGCCTTTATTTCTAATAATAGTACCAGCTATAATTGACTGATAGGTAACCGAACCATATCCTTGTACCAGCACTCTAAATCCTCTATTTTCTAAAAGGTATAAGGCATCTCTAAGTCCCATTCCTCGTACATCGGGGACTTGATTTGCATCGGTTTGTATTTCTTTAAGCACAATAGACTGAACATCTCCAGATGCTTTTACCCATTCAGACTCAGCTTCACCTTGTATTTGGCGACTGCTAATAAAAAGATGATTCAAGACGTATTTAATATCATCTCGATTACCGCTTTTTACTTTTGGCATACCTGGTTTATCAACCCTTTTAATAGGTTGATGCAAATGAATATTCGTACTATAAACTTTATCGGCTATTTCTTTAAAAACTGGACCCGCAACCGAGCCCCCATAATAAATACCATTTGCAGGAGCATTAACAACGACAATACATGTATACTGTGGATTATTAGCTGGAAAATACCCAACAAACGATGCTTTATGCGAACTCTTATCGTATTTTCCATTGGATATAATTTGCGCTGTACCAGTTTTTCCAGCTACTTGATAAGCTAAGCCTTTCAAATTAGTTGCAGTACCGCGTTCTACTACACCTTCTAATAGAAATTTAAGTTGTTTTAAAGTTTCTTCCGAGCAAATTTTCGGATTAATAACCTCTGTAGAACAAGACTTAACAGATTTTCCAAACTCTGTAATTTCTTTGACCAAATAAGGCTTTACCATGACGCCATTATTAGCAACTGCATTATATAAAGAAAGAATTTGCATAGAGCTCAATTCCATTTCATATCCAATGCTCATAAATGGTAAAGATGTACCACTCCATTTATTGTCCTTGGTATTTCTAATATGTGGATGTCTGGTTGTTTTGATATCAAAAGGAAGAGAGGTATTTAAGCCTAAACTATTGGCAAAACGCAAAAACTGCTCTGGCTTATCTTTATAATATTTATAAATCGATTTAGCGATTCCAACATTGCTAGAGTGTTCAAAAATATATTGTAAAGTAGCGTATTTGTAAGGCGATATATGCGCATCTACCATCGGCAACGGCCCAAAACTTGTTTTACCATATTCGATATCTACCGAATCTGATAACTTCATATATCGGTCTTCTAACAATGCCATTGCACTAATTAATTTGAAAGTACTTCCTGGGTCAGAAAACTCATTTACTGCATAGTTTTCTGCTTCGTAGCAAGTATTATCTGAATTGCGTTTTAAATTTGCAATAGCTTTAATTGCGCCAGTCTTTACTTCCATTAAAATGGCACAACCATGGTCGGCATTATTTGCAATTAGCGATTTCTTAAGTGCATTTTCTGCGACATCCTGAATATTAATATCCAAGGTGGTGTAGATGTCTAAACCATTTCGAGAGTCTAATTCTTGACTATTATCAACAGGACGCCAAACGCCACCCTTCACCCTTCTCTCTAAACGTTTTCCAACTGCTCCAGAAAGTAATGAATCGTAAGTTCCTTCTAATCCAATTTTAACTTTAGCTTCTCGATTCACATATCCAATTGAACGTGCTGCTAAAATGCCAAATGGAATTTCGCGCTTGAAATTTTCTATTTTTATAAATCCGCCCTTGTACTTCCCTAAACTAAAGATTGGCCATTGCTCCATTGCTTTAACGATATGGTAGTCAACATTGCGTTTTAATAACAAATAACGTTCGCCTCTATTGCGTGCAGAAACTAAGTAATTACGCCACTCAGATTGAGTTTTATCCGTAAATTCAGATGCGAAATACCACGACAAACTATCGATATTAGCATTAAAAAATTCGTTAGTAATTGTTTCAACACGAGTATCCATTCGCAACTCATATTTAGGGATACTTGTTGCCAATAAACTACCATCATCGGCATATATATTACCTCTTGAAGCTTGTATAACACGCCATTTTGTGCTTTGCTCAATACTAATGGCTAAATATTTTTCCTTTTTATTAAATTGAAGATCGATAATTTGCCATATAATTCTAATTGCTAATCCGAAAATTAACAAGAAGGCAATCCATGAACGCAGCAATATGGCTTTTTTCAAATTCATTGTTTATCCTCCCCTTTTATAATTTTAGGTGGCGTTCGCAATTCTTTAATACCTTCCGTTTCTAATCTCTTTGCAACCTCACTTTGATTACTTCTTTTCATCAAATTGCTCTTTGCACTAATGTATTCGGATCTTAATTCACTTAATTCTTTTCTAAGTTCTTCGCGCTCTCTTAAACTTTTAATATGGAAATGAGATAATGAAATATAAACTGTCATAACAGCTACTCCCATTATTAATGGAGGCATAAGCTTGTTCAAACTTTCTTTATTAATAAAAAAAGTAAAATCCCCAGCTTTTTTTATGGCGTCATCAGTTTGAACAATTTTACCATCTTGTTCTTTAACTGCTTGATTGGTTATATTTTCTTTGAACTTATTCAAATTTTTTCTGCTATTCGCAGTTTTGCACTTCTTGCTCTTTTATTGCGTTCTATTTCTTCTGGACTTGGAATAATTGGTTTCTTATTCACTGCCTTTATTTTTAAATCTGTACGACCATAGAAATCTTTCTTTAGATCTCCAGAGATATTCCCTGAATTGATAAAGTTTTTAACCATTCTATCTTCTAGTGAATGGTAGCTCATTACTACTAATCTTCCACCACTTGCAAGGACATCAGTAACATTTTCTAATAAAATCTCTAATGCCTTCATCTCCTGATTCACTTCAATTCTAAGTGCTTGAAATACCTGAGATAAATATTTGCTTTCTTCTTTTACAGGTATGCATGATCGAATTGAATCTTTAAAATCATCGATGGTCACAATCGTTTTAGTTTTACGTTGTTCTATAATGGTTTGTACCAACTTAAAGGTGTTTTTAACTTCACCATATTGATTAAAGACTTTTAATAAATCTCTTTCATTATAGTTATTGACAACATCGCTTGCTTTTAAACCCGAACGCTGGTCCATTCGCATATCCAATTCACCACTCAATCTATGGGCAAAGCCTTTCTCAGCTACATTGATCTGATAAGATGAAATACCGAGGTCAGCCAAAATTCCATCTACTGGCAATGCTTTTAAATAATCTAAGAACTGTTTTATAAATCGGAAATTATGATTGATAAAAACCAATCTTGGGTCGTCTGGAATATTTTGTGCTGCATCAACATCTTGGTCGAATGCATAGAGCTTTCCATTGTCACCAAGATGTTTCAAAATTTCTTTTGAGTGCCCACCCCCTCCAAAAGTAACGTCGACATAAATCCCATCCTTCTTTATCGCAAGGCCTTTAATGCACTCATCGAGCATCACAGGGAGGTGATATGCCTCAGTCGTCTTTACCATCCGTATCTAAACCTGAAATTTTTGGATTCTGATTCCCCATTAAGTCCTCCGCCATTTTTGCAAATTCTTCGTCATCAAACTTTAATTCTTCTTCGTAATGTTTCTTATGCCATATCTCTATTTTATGGTTGTAACAAGACACTATCACTTCATCTTTTAAAGCCGCATACTCAATCAAACTATTTGGAATATTTATACGACTACTTGTATCAATATTGACAATGTTAGCGCCGTTATTAAACTGACGAATGAACTTCCTAGCAGTTCGATTGAAATCATTTAAAACACTTAATTTCTCTGTTTCTAAATTCCAATCGGAAGAAGTATACAACACCAAACATTTCTCGAATCCACGATTTATTACCATGGCCTTGGCATCCTTATCTGGAATTTGTGCACGCAGCTTTGCCGGAAGGATAATCCTCCCTTTGCTGTCAATTTTGCATTCAAATTCCCCGATAAACCTAGCCATTCAGATTTTAAAAATTTTCGGTAAAGTAAATTCAAAAAATCCACTTTTCTCCACTTTTCTCCACTTTGTGGAAAATATTTTATCAACAGAGCTCTATGTATCTGATATACAGTTTCTTGCAATTAATAATTGAATTCTAATAAATTGTCGGCTAGATGACATTTTTTTAACTTTTTTTTTCTGAACTTTGAATTCATGAAAATCAAAACCCATTTTAAATTTTTACTATTAACTTCTTGTTTATTTAATTTCTCTCATATTTACGCTCAAGGTTGTAGCGATGCCGGTCTTTGTACTGCTGGTGGCATGAAACATGATAATACGCCAGAGAATGGATCTACTTTAACCTTGAACAATCAATTAGGAAGCGGCGAACAAGGCGTTAGTATTTTTAGTACTCAAATCGAATACCGTCAAGTTTTTAAAAATAAATGGGCTGTCCAAGCAAAATTGCCCTGGATTTTTACTTCTGGTAACTTAGGCCAATTTAATGGTATAGGCGATCTTACGCTTATTGGTTCTTATTTAAATCTTATAGAAAAAGATTGGAAACTCAATGTCAATTTCGGTTTTAAACTTCCTTCTGGCAGCACTTCTGCAAATTATTCCGTAGTAATGACTGCTGGTCCAGCTTACTCGCTTCCAATGCCTTATCAAACAGGTCTCGGAACATTTGACTTTTTAATTGGCGCTGATATTAGAAATAATAAAGGATGGCTATTTGCAGCAGGAATTCAAATTCCGCTGATTCAAAATAATAAAAATAGATTTGATACCAGTATTTCGCTCCTGAATAATGACGCTAGAGCCTATTTTTCTTCAAGCCAACTCATACGTCGCCCTGATATTGTAGCGCGTATTGAAAAACAATTTAAATTAAATGACAATGCTTCTTTACAAATTGGATTTATCCCTATTTATCATTTAGGTAATGATCGTTATATTCAGCTTAACAATCAAAAAGAAATTACTTTGGAAGGCTCTTCTGGATTAACTCTAAATTTTGGTGGTGGTATTCAATATAAAGTGAATGATCATTTTGGTTTGAGCGTAAAATATGCTATGCCTTTAATGGTTAGAAAAGTGCGACCAGACGGTTTAACTAGGGCTTTTGTTGCAGGTTTAGAACTCGCTTATAAATTCTAAAGTAGAGCTGTGCGATTATAAAAAATATAATCCGAAATCATTGCCTCTTTTCCGGCTCTCGATAGCAATTGATTTATTTGACCTCTATGATATGAACTATGATTAAAAATATGTAAAAAAATCTGACAGATACTATTTGTAAATGTTTGCCCTTTGGTATTCTTGTATTCAATTACTTCATCCAAGTTTTTACTATTTAAAATATCTATAGTTATATTGCTATTCTCTATGATTTGTTGTTTCATTTCGTCAAAAGTATGTTGACCAAAAACTAATATTTGATTCACTTTTCCTAATACTCTGTCGTTCCATATTTGATGAGCATTGACAATATGTGACATTAGTGTTATTGCTCGCTCATCTTCAAATTTTTGATGGATTAAATGCTTAACCAAATCAAGATTTACCCTGAGATTATAGGCGTTCATCTCTTCGAATAGATTTTGTGATGTATGCATGATTTTTATGCCTCGTTTACTTTTAATTCTTAACAAATTAAGTTTAAATTTTCGGAATACTCAATATCTTTTTATGGATTAAAAATAGAAGTTAAAATCAATTAATACTACAAATATTTTTGAATTACTCAACTCAATACTTTCAAAACTTTTGCAATCTCAAATATGATGGGTTTCAATTCGATTAAAGACCATAATTTCTTGAAAAAATGTCCTTATTTTTGTAGTTATGGTTCGGCTCTACGATTATTATGGTTTGGAGGTGTATTTTAAAAATAACATCTTATTACCTATTACCGTTTACGCTCGCAGAGGTGCAAATGAAAGTGCCGTAAGTATTCATTTTAAAAATGGATTAGTGGATACTATACACTTTTTGGAACTAGAAAATGAATTAGATGATAATGATCGTGAAACATTTAGACTTATCATTGAACAAAACATGAGTGAAATTATTAAGTTATGGTTAGATAATTTCCTTTATCATAAAGAAATTCCTTTTGAAATTATAAAGAACAAAATAAATTAGTGCTTATTCTGGGTGCTTAATAAACATCTACAACTTCAGGAATGGCAAATAGTGCTATATTTATTGATTCGCAATTGAGTACTCGAATTTTATGTTTTCGATACTATTAGCCTGAACTTAAAATCTCAACTAAATTACAAGATTACATTTTGAATAATAAAAAAGGGACTCAAAAATTGAATCCCTTTAAAATTTATATTGTGATAAATTCTTTTCTAATAATAATTTGAGTATGTCTCTTGAAATTACAACACTTTGAACCTCGCTTGTACCCTCAAAAATTTGAGTAATCTTGGCGTCACGCATTAAACGTTCGACATGATATTCTTTAACATATCCATATCCACCATGTATTTGAACAGCTTCAACTGTTGTCTTCATTGCAACTTCAGAAGCAAATAATTTAGCCATACTACTTGCTCTACCATAATCTAATCCATTATCCTTTAACCAAGCAGCTTTTAGACATAACAATCTTGCAGCTTCAATTTCTGTAGCCATATCTGCTAATTTAAATTGAATTGCTTGATGATTCATAATCTCAGTACCAAATGCTTTTCTTTCTTTAGAATATTTTAATGCTAATTCATAAGCTCCACTAGCTATTCCTAAAGCTTGAGCGGCAATACCGATACGACCACCAGTCAAAGTTTTCATTGCGAATTTGAATCCAAATCCATCTTCACCTATTCTATTGGCTTTAGGCACTTTAACATCTGTAAACATCAAAGAATGTGTATCGCTACCTCTGATACCCATTTTGTCTTCTTTCTTTCCAACTACAAATCCATCCATGCCTTTTTCGACGATAAAAGCATTGATACCCTTATGACCAGCTTCTACATTTGTTTGTGCTATTACGAGGTAGTAAGTAGCCGAATTACCATTGGTAATCCAATTCTTAGTACCATTTAATAAATAATAATCGCCCATATCAACAGCTGTTGTTCTCTGTGAAGTGGCGTCACTACCAGCTTCTGGCTCACTCAAGCAAAATGCACCATGAACTTCTCCTTTTGCCATCGGCATAAGATATTTCTGCTTTTGTTCTTCTGAACCAAAATTCTCTAAACCCCAACAAACTAGTGAGTTATTAACCGAAACAACCACAGAAGCAGATGCATCTACTTTAGAAAGTTCTTCCATTGCTAATACATAACTTACTGAATCCATGCCACTTCCACCGTATTTTGGATCTACCATCATACCAAGGAATCCCAATTCACCTAGCTTCTTGATTTGCTCTGCAGGAAACTCCTGTTTGTTATCACGTTCAATCACGCCAGGCAATAATTCAGTCTGTGCGAAATCCCTCGCTGCTTGCTGAACTGCCAATTGTTCTTCTGTTAATTCAAAATTCATTGCGGGTGCAAAAATAAATGGTTTATTGTTTTAATAAAAATGAACTGTTAATGTTTTTTGATTTTTTCTTTGATTTTGTTCAGATTATCTGTCTAAAGGACTAATTCCTTAATTTCGCGGCGATGTTGATTATTAAAAACCCGAAAACTGACCCTTATTTCAATTTAGCCGCTGAAGAATACCTGCTTAAAAATTTTGATGAGGATATTTTTACCCTTTGGCGCAATGAAAACGCTATCATTGTCGGTAAACATCAAAACACACTCGCCGAAATTAACAGTGAATTTGTTCGCGAAAATCAAGTTAAAGTCGTGCGCAGACTCTCTGGTGGTGGTGCCGTTTTTCATGATTTAGGTAATCTTAACTTTACTTTTATTAGTAATGCCCAAAATAAAGAGGAAATAAAAATTGATTTCAAACACTATACTATTCCTATTTTAGAAGTATTGAAATCCTTAGGGGTTAATGCTGAATTTAGCGGAAGAAACGATTTACTCATAGATGGTATGAAAATTAGTGGAAATGCTGAACATATCTACCATCAAAAAAAACGAACTCTCCACCACGGTACGCTCCTGTT
>JADLHV010000024.1 GCA_020848595.1 Bacteroidia bacterium | reverse complement strand
TCTGCTGCTCTTGCAAATAATAATCTTAGAAAATCGTAAACTTCGGTAATTGTTCCAACTGTAGAGCGCGGATTTCTACTCACCGTTTTTTGTTCTATGCTGATAACAGGAGATAAACCATTAATTTTATCAACTTGTGGGCGTTTCATATCGCCTATAAACTGGCGAGCATATGCACTAAAGGTCTCTAAATAACGCCTTTGTCCCTCTGCGAAAATAGTGTCAAACGCTAAACTAGATTTTCCACTTCCACTTAGTCCTGTAAAGACTACCAACTGGTTGCGTGGAAAACTTAAATCTATTTGTTTTAAATTATGTTCCGATGCGCCGATTATTTCTATTAGGTCAGGATTTTCCATCTGGTGGTTTGAAAGTGCGCGAATTTCGTGAATCTTTAGCTAATAATGAAACAATCCTTCGAATATATAAATTGCGTATATTCGCAGTCTATATCGTGTTTCGAATAGCTATTATATCCATTTTTCTTTTGTCTATTCTGGCCCAATCAGGATTTGTCTCCTTGCATTCTTCACTGAAAGTGGTATTCCATCGCATCGATATGAAACATTTAATTAAAAGTGAATTGTTAAAAGGTAAGCTTGAAGAAAATCTTGTTACTTTCTCTGATAAGGATTTGTTAAAGGCTGAATGGGAACACGCTAAAGAGTTTTTTCTTGATGATGAGAAATATGATGTTATTCGTGTAGTCGCATCAGAAAATGGACTTATTTACTATTGTGTAAACGATAAAAAGGAATTAGCTCTTATTAATAGCATGAATAAGCAATCTAAACAAAGTAATATTTTGGATGATGTGCTTAAAATGGTGCTAGTCAATGCCAATCATTTAACTGTTATCTTTGATAATAAGCATGTCTCGAAGAATTCAAATTGCTTAGTATGGAACAATTTTTATGTGTTCGATTTTACTCGATTTAATTTTAAGCCACCTTTGTCTAATTTAAAACTGGTCTGAATTTAGGTGCTGAAAGGCCCTAATTTTATATGGGTATATTTTTCAATATGAGTTGAGATATGCCTATTTAATGCATTGAAATTTATTTCTCTGCAAATTTAAAATGCTCCACTATAAAATGGAGTCTTATCAATTTTTAACAAGAACAATTTATTTACAATGATTATATTTTATAATCTTATACATTCAAAACTAAACGTGAAATTTTATATATCGATTATTGTATTAATAGCTTGTAGTTCAAACCTATTGGCTCAATCTATTTTTATTAAAGATAAAACAACACATTTGCCGATTTCTAATGCTGAAGTAACTAATGTTTCTAGACAAATACTTGTTTATTCTGGCATAGATGGTAAGGTAGAACTGAGCTTGTTTTCGGAGTTGGATACGCTAATTGTGAATGCTAATAATTATCCTGAATTGATAATTAGTAAGGCGGATGCAATTAAATATGGAACTATTAATTTAAGTGATGAAATACAAACCTTTAATACGTTTGTTATTTCAAATTCTAAGGTTCGTAGACGAAGAAGTGAAGTTTCTAATAGAATAATCACTATTACGCCAACTCAAATGGCTATGCAAAATCCTCAAACGACGGCAGATTTACTTGGCTCGAGTGGAGAGGTCTACATTCAGAAAAGTCAATTAGGTGGAGGAAGTCCTATGATTCGCGGATTTGCTACCAATCGAGTGCTTATTGCTGTTGATGGGGTGCGTATGAATAATGCAATTTTTAGAAGTGGAAATATTCAAAACGTTATCAATATTGACCCGTTTAGTTTGTCTAATACTGAAGTTTTATTCGGTCCGGGCTCTAATATTTATGGTAGTGATGCAATTGGTGGTGTAATGAATTTTCAAACTTTAAATCACCGATACTCAAGTGGAAATAAAGTGTATTTTCACGGCAATATTGCAAGTCGTTTTTCTACTGCCAACTACGAAAAAACAGCGCATTTAGATTTCGCATTAGGATTTAAAAAATGGGCTTTTGTTACTAGTGCTACTTTCAGTGATTTTGACGATCTTATAATGGGAAGTTTCGGACCTGAGGAATATTTGCGAAAAAATTATGTTAAAAGGGTAGGTAATACAGATAGTGTGTTTGTGAATTCCAATTCAAAAGTTCAAACACCTACTGCGTATAATCAAATTAATTTTATGCAGAAAATGGCTTATAAATTCAATCCAAGAACCGAAATTGTCTATGCTTTTCATTATTCAACTACTTCAGAATACTCGCGTTACGATCGCTTAGTGAGACCTAGAGGTAATACTTTGCGTTCTGCTGAATGGAATTATGGCCCGCAATTGTGGATGATGAATAATTTACAATTCTATCATCGCTCTAATTCTAAATTCTTTGATCGTTTAATTGTCAATATGGCGATTCAGAATTTTGAGGAAAGCAGAATTGATAGGGATTTAAATAAAGCAACTCGATTTACTACAAAAGAAAAAGTAGCTGCTTCTTCTATAAATATCGATTTTGTAAAAAAGACGAATGTCAAAAATACACTGGCGTATGGATTCGAATATGTGCACAATAAAGTCAACTCAAGCGGAACTGAAACCGATATTAATTCGATGATTGAATCTCCAGGACAGTCTCGTTATCCGAATGGTTCAATATGGACTTCAGCAGCTGTGTATGCTAATTATACCCATAAATTGAAGAAAAATATGGATTTACAGGGAGGTGTCAGGTACAATGGATATACTTTAAAATCAAATTTTGATACTTCTATTCTCAAGTTCCCTTTTACTGAAGCCAATATCAATAATAGTGCGTTCACTGGTAGCGTGGGATTAACTTATCATCCAGAGAATAACTGGTTCATTGCATGGAATTTTTCAACAGGCTTTAGGGCTCCGAATGTCGATGATATTGGAAAAGTATTTGAATCAACGCCTGGATCTGTTATTGTGCCCAATGCCAATTTAAAAGCCGAGTACGCTTACAATACAGAAGTAACTATTTCTAAGTCTTTTGGGGAATTATTTCAAATAGATGTAACGCCTTTTTATACCCGTTTAAATAAAGCTTTAGTTCGTCGTTCTTTTAGTTTTAATGGACAAGATAGTATAGTGTATAAAGGTACTTTAAGTCGTGTAGAAGCCGTGCAAAACTCGGCATTTGCAGAGGTGTATGGTTTTCAAGCTGGATTTAAAATTAATTTACCAGAAGGATTTTCTATTAGTAGTCGTTTAACATATACAAAAGGTACCGAAGAGCTCGATAATGGCTCAACTGCGCCATTAAGGCATGCGTCTCCAATGTTTGGTGTAACGCATTTGTTTTTCACAAAAGATAAATTGAAATGCGATTTTTATGCTATGTATAATTCAGAAGTTTCTTTTAATCAGTTAGCTCCAGATGAACAAGCAAAAAGTTATATCTATGCTATCGATGACAATGGAAATCCTTTCTCGCCAAAATGGTTGACATTGAATTTTAAATTCATGTACCAATTAAACTCGTATTTGAATTTAAGTTCAGGTGTCGAAAATATTACAGATATTCGCTACAGACCTTATTCTTCTGGTATTGTAGCACCTGGTAGAAACTTTATATTCTCTCTTAGAGGCACTTTCTAATTTAGTTAGTTGTATGTATATTTTAAGAAGGCGCTTTAAAGGAGCGTCTTCTTTTTTATCTGACTTTTATTCAATTGGTTCTAAAAGATTGCAAAATGTTTATAAAACATAGCTGTCTTGATTTAGTTTTGTAAATCCTTTTAACCCTATTTGAATATTCGAAATCCAGCAGATGAATCACCCGCCATATCTAGATAAATTAAACGAAGTGCAAAGGCAAGCCGCTATGCAAATTAATGGTCCTGTTATGATTATAGCAGGTGCCGGTAGTGGAAAAACTAGGGTGTTAACCTATAGAATTGCCCATATTATTAAACAAGGTAATGACGCTTTTAACATTCTTGCCCTAACTTTTACCAATAAGGCAGCTAAAGAAATGAAAAAACGTATCGAAACTGTTGTCGGTCCCGATGCACGAAATATTTGGATGGGCACTTTTCACTCTGTCTTTGCTAAAATACTAAGAATTGAAGCCGAAAAAATTGGTTATCCTAAAGATTTTACAATCTATGATACCGATGATTCTAAAAGTCTTATCAAAACCATTCTGAAAGAAATGAATTTAGATGAGAAACTGTATAAACCTGGTTTGGTTTATAATAGAATTAGTAATTGTAAAAACAGCTTAATAACAAGTAAAGAATATATTAAAATTCCTGAATTGTTAGAAGCCGATGCTTCAACTGGTAGACCGCTTATCTCTAAAATATTTGCTACATACTCTAGTCGTTGTTATAAGGCTGGTGCTATGGATTTCGACGATTTATTGCTCAATACTCATAAACTTTTTAAAGAGCATTTGGATGTATTGTATAAATACCAACATAAGTTTAAATTTATTATGGTCGATGAGTATCAAGATACTAATTTGTGTCAATACATGATCGTTAAAAGTTTGGCTTCTATGTTCGAAAATATTTGTGTGGTTGGCGACGATTCTCAAAGTATTTATAGTTTTAGAGGTGCTAATATCCAAAATATTCTAAATTTTGAAAAGGATTATCCAGATCTTAAAGTCTTTAAATTGGAACATAATTACCGAAGCACTGCAAATATCGTTAATGCAAGTACTAGTTTAATCGCTAATAATAAGGAAAAGCTGGATAAGAATATCTATACGGATAATCCAGATGGTGAAAAAATTCGATTGTTTAAATCGCCTAGTGATAACGAAGAAGGAAAGGCTGTAGCGCAAAGTATTTTTGAGGAAAAACATAAACACCATCTCAATAATGTCGATTTCGCTATCTTGTATAGAACGAACGCACAAAGCCGTGCTTTTGAAGAATCTCTGAGAAAAATGAATATCCAATACCGTGTGTATGGTGGAATGAGTTTTTATCAACGTAAAGAGGTAAAGGACTTGCTCGCTTATTTGCGCTTAGTGGTTAATCCAAATGATGAGGAAGCGCTTAAACGAATCATTAATTATCCTACGCGTAAAATTGGCAATACAACTATTGATAAATTAATTGTCTTAGCAGCCGAAAATGAGCAACCAATGTGGGAAATTGTTAAAAATGCTCATTCATTCCCAATTCTTGGTAGCTCTGTGGCTCATTTGCGCGATTTTTATATCATGATGAGCAGTTTTCAAGCAATGCTTAAAAATAAAAATGCCTACGAAATCTCTGAATATGTAGCTAAACAATCAACTTTACTTAAAACTTTATACGAAGATAAAACTGTAGAAGGGGTTTCTAAATATGAAAATATAGTTGAGTTACTTAATTCTATAAAAGAGTTTACTGAGGATGATACCAATGAAAGTGAAAAGGACCTTTCGGCGTTTATTCAAGAAATTGCACTCTATACGGATGCCGATAAAGATGCTGAAGGAGATGATAAGGTAACCTTGATGACGATTCATAGCAGTAAGGGTTTGGAATTTAAACATGTTTATGTGGTAGGGATGGAAGAGAATTTATTTCCAAGTCAATTGAGTCTAAGTAGTCGTCCTGAATTGGAAGAGGAAAGGCGTTTGTTTTATGTGGCTATTACGCGCGCCGAAGAGCAATTAACGCTTTCTTATGCTACTTCTCGATTCAAATATGGCAACTTGATTCCCTGCGAGCCAAGTCGTTTTTTGGAAGAAATAGACCCTCGTTTCTTAGATTTGTCTGCAATTTTGATTAAAAAAGAACCTCTATTTAAACCTAAAGAGAATCAAAATTATGGTACCGGTTATGGTATGAATGTAGGGAAGTCGATTGTGCGACCACAAACACAAATTCAAGTATCCGAAAATTTTGCACCAAGTGATGCTAGTTTAATTCAAGAGGGTCAACGTGTCGAACATCAACGTTTTGGAATGGGATTGGTAGTAAAACTCGATGGAGTAGGAGATAGTAGCAAGGCTTTAATTGAATTTGAAGGTCTTGGACAAAAGACGCTTGTGCTAAAATTTGCAAAGCTGATGATTCATGAATAAAATCAAATCTATTTTTTAATACCTTTGCCCCATGAGAAAACTAATCGTAATTGCTGCGATATTCACCGGACTTACTCTGCAAGCTCAAATGACGCCGGTTTTAAAAAACCGTAGAGGACTCGCTATTTTACCTGAGCAGAAAGATTTTTGCTTGGGTTTAGGTGCTAATCCTTTCTTTAATTATTTTGGAAATATGTTCAATGGTTCTGTCGTCAACAGCTCTCCAATTGCAACTTTTGCCAATAATAATGGGATGATTTTTGGTAAGTATATGAAAACCAGCGCAATGGCTTACAGAGGCGGTTTTAGATTGGGTTTAAATCGCGATGTTACCTCTGTGGTTGTTAAAGATATGACGCCTGGTGCTCCTGTCGATGGGGTTGTAAGCGACCTTCAAAAAAGATCTAGTGTTTTTATTGGCTTGAGCTTTGGTATCGAAAAGCGAAAAGGTAATGCGTCTAGAATACAAGGATTTTATGGTTATGAAGGTATAATTACCTATAATTCAGGTAGTAATACTAAATATGAGTACGGTAATCAATTAGAAAATTTGGACACTGGCCTGATTAGAGTTAAGAAACTAAAGTCATCTTCCTTATTTTCAATAGGTTTGAGGGGATTTGCAGGTGTGGAATACTTTATTGCACCAAAATTTTCTATCGGTGCCGAATTGGGTTATGGACCAAATATTGGTTTTAGAAGTACAGCCGAACAAATTACCGAACAACGTGATTTTTCGGGGGCTACCAATATAACCGAAACTCAGGTTTTAAGTCCTAAATCGACTATTTTCTCTATCGATACGGATAATTATAACGGAATTATCAAGCTTCTCTTTTACTTTTAGTGTCGATTTTGCTTTTTTGTTGAATAAATATTCAGTATATTTTCACCAAAATAATTATACATAAAATGAAAAGACTGAACATTCTTTGGATATTTGTCGCCGCTTTCTCCATCGTTTTAACTTCTTGTTACAAAGAAGGTCCAAAAATTTCTTTTAAAACTAAAAGAGATAGATTGGCGAATGAGTGGGTAGTATCTGAATATCAAATCGACGGACAGGCTTCTGATTCTGCTAAGAATTCTTTTTACGTAGCCGATACAATTGCTTTAGTTTTAAACATTGCAAGAAACAACGTCTATGGCATGAACATGCAATACACTAAAGCTTATTCTGAAAAGAATGATAATAAGTTAATTAGCTTGAAATTGAATTTCACTAATAGCCACTATATAGATATTATGGGTAACTTAACCAAAAATAATATCCTTTATAGAAATATGGGCAATGGTGGAAGATGGAGCTTCATGGATAAATTTAGACAAGTTGAATTCAGTTCTAATGATATGGGCGATTTATCAATTGCCGATGGTCAAAAGAACTTCCCAGGTAAAGTACTTATGCTTAAAAATGATAAGTTGAAAATCGAATTCACTATCAATGATAAGCCGCATACTGTTACTTTCGAACCTTTAAATCCAGAAATCGTAAAGTAATTTATTCGAAGATATTTGAAACCTGCAAATTCGTTTTTGCAGGTTTTTTTTTGTCACTCATTTAACTACCTTTGAAGTAATTAATCAATGTCAGATTTATTTCAATATAATACCCAAGCCAAAAAGCTTATAATCTCCGAGTATGGTCGCTCTTTCCAAGATATGGTGGAATATGTAGTGCGTATTGATGATCGCCAAAAACGTCTTAAAGCTGCCGATGCGCTTATCTCGGTGATGGAAATTCTTAATCCTAGTGTTAAAGATCAAGCTGATTACAAACAAAAATTATGGGATCACTTAAATATAATTGCCGAATTTAAATTGGATGTCGATGGCCCTTTTCCTGTGCCTGAACAAACAAAAATTCATCAAAAACCTCAAAGAGTTCCTTATCCTAGCTTGCCTATTAAATTTAGATTCTATGGTAGAAATCTTCAATTTATGGTTCAAAAAGCTACTGCAATAGAAAATTCTGAACTCAAAGGCGAATTCCTTAATCTCTTAGCTTCTTTTATGACCAATTCTTCAAGAAATTGGAATAACGAAAATTTAAGTAACCAACAATTAGCCGAACACCTCGAAGCGCTCTCGCAAAATAAATTGAAGGTTAATCCCGAAGAACTTGAAATTACTCTCGAACAACGCAAAAAGAAATTCTTTAAGCATAATAATAATGGGGGTAGTAATAACAAGTTTCATAACAAAAATAAAAAATATAATAACTACAAGAAATAAGCTATCTGATGGCAACATTTAAAGTTACAGGCGGCCGCAGATTGAATGGGGAAATTATTCCTCAAGGGGCTAAAAATGAAGCATTACAAATCCTCTCTGCTGTTTTATTAACCGATAAGGAAGTTACTATTAGTAAAATTCCTGCTATTAGGGATGTCCTTAAATTAATCGAATTACTCGGCGACCTCGGTGTTAAAGTGTCTCGTGTGAATGAAGATACTTACCGTTTTAAAGCGGATGATATTAATCTCGAATTTCTTAATTCTAATGAATTTAAAGTAAAAGGAGCTGGACTTAGGGGCTCTATCATGATTATTGGTCCTTTATTAGCTAGATTCGGGAAAGGTTATATTCCTAGTCCTGGTGGTGATAAAATTGGTAGAAGACGTCTCGATACGCATTTTATCGGCTTTATGAAACTTGGTGCTAAATTCGAATATGTCAACGATGACCAATTCTATAAAGTTTCTACTGATGGTGGTCGTTTAAAAGGTGCTTATATGCTGCTCGATGAAGCTTCTGTTACTGGTACAGCTAATATCCTTATGGCGGCGTCTCTCGCAATTGGTACAACTACTATCTATAATGCCGCTTGCGAACCTTATCTGCAACAATTGTGTAAAATGCTCAATAGAATGGGCGCAAAAATATCTGGTATCGGTAGCAATCTTTTAACTATCGAAGGGGTCGAATCGCTTAATGGAACCGATCATACTTTATTGCCTGATATGATAGAAATTGGTAGCTTTATTGGTTTAGCGGCTATGACTGAATCTGAAATTACAATTAAAAATTGTTCTATCCCCGATTTAGGTGTAATTCCTGATACGTTTAAACGTCTCTGTATTAAACTAGAATTCAGAGGCGATGATATCTTTGTTCCTGCTCAAGATCATTACGAAATTGAATCGTTTATTGATGGTAGTATTCTTACTATCGCCGATGCTCCATGGCCCGGATTTACTCCAGATCTTATAAGTATTATTCTTGTTACAGCAACTCAAGCTAGAGGGAATGTACTTATTCATCAAAAAATGTTCGAAAGTCGACTCTTTTTTGTAGATAATCTAATCGATATGGGCGCTAAAATTATTCTTTGTGATCCGCATAGAGCAAGTATTATGGGGCTCGATAAAAAAATGCCTTTGAAGGGAATAACTATGAGCTCGCCTGATATTCGCGCTGGTGTGGCTATGCTTATCGCTGCTATGAGTGCTAAAGGTACTAGTACTATAAGAAATATCGAACAAATTGATCGCGGTTATCAGTTTATAGATAAACGTCTTAACGATATTGGTGCGGAAATTGTAAGATTAGATTAAATCGGTTTGACTTATGAAATCTAAAAAAATCTTTTATAGTGTAGCGCTTTCGTTGCTTGCTTTATTGACTAGTTTCATAGGTGTTCAATCTAAAAACGAACTAAAAATTAATAAAATTCCTGGAAAAACTTTTTCAGATACTTTAGATATTTCTGCCTACAAAGGGAAAGTCGTGATAATTAATTTTTGGGCTTCTTGGAGTAAAGCTAGCCGTGCCGAAAATAAAAACGTGGCAAGGGTTTACGATAAATACCGCCAAATCTCGAAATTAGTTTTTATTAGCGTCTCTCTCGATACTGACGAAAAAGCATGGAAATCGGCTATCGATGAAGACGAAATGGTTTGGCCTAATCATATCTGCGATTTTAAAAAATACGCTTCTCCTATCGCTCAACAATATGGTGTTTTTACACTGCCTAAATTAATCTTAATCGATAAGTTGGGGAATGTGCACTCTAGCTCTGCTAAAATGAGTGACATCGAAAGTGCCATTGATTTACTACTAAAATAATATTTTAGCGACATCTTGTCAGTTTTTAACTATTGGCAAATTTTTTGTCAATCATTGCTTGTATGATAGACGAGCAAAATAATATCCATGAAACAGAAAATTTAAATGAACTTGACAATACAGACAAGTCTATTGAAAATGCTGATTCTTTAAATGAGGAAGTTCAAGAAAATACTTTGTCGGAAGTGGAGGCTTTAAAACAACAGTTGCATGAAGCTAATGATAAGTTCTTACGTCTATATGCTGAATTTGATAATTATAAAAGACGTACGATGAAGGAAAAGACTGAAATACTACAAACTGCTAGTAAAGAAGTTATGCTTTCTCTATTGCCTGTAATTGATGATTTTGAACGTGCTCAAAAAGCAGCAAACTCTTCTTTGGATCTAGAGGCTTATAAACAAGGTATTGAGTTGATTCATCATAAATTTAATAATATTTTAAGCACTAGGGGACTAAAAGCACTTGAAAGTGTTGGTCAAGAATTTAATGTCGATTTACATGAAGCTATTACAAATATTCCTGCCTCTTCAGATGATTTGAAGGGTAAAGTTATTGATGAAACCGAAAAAGGGTATATGCTAAACGGTCATGTCATTCGTTTCGCTAAAGTAGTTGTTGGTGAATAAATAAGGAGGTAAGATTTGTCTAAAAGAGATTATTACGAAATTCTTGAAATAAGCAAAGGTGCTAGCGCCGACGAAATCAAGAAGGCTTATAGAAAAATGGCCATTAAGTATCACCCGGATAAAAATCCTGGAGATAAAAGCGCGGAAGATAAATTCAAAGAAGCTGCCGAAGCCTATGAAGTATTAAGCGACCAACAAAAGAAACAACGTTACGACCAATTTGGTCATGCCGGAATGGGTAGTAATGGCGGTGGTTCTTATGGTGGTGGTATGAATATGGATGATATCTTCAGCCAGTTCGGTGATATTTTTGGTAGTGGTGGGTTTGGCGATTTCTTTGGTGGTGGTGGCGGTAGAAATGGCCGTACTCGTGCCAATGTTGGAAGTAATATTCGTATAAAGTTAAAACTGACTTATGCCGATATTAAAAATGGCGTCGAAAAGAAAATTAAGTATCGTAAACAAGTAGTAGCTAAAGGAACAACTTTCAAAGAATGTTCTACTTGTAAAGGCGCTGGTCAAGTTAATAGAGTTACACAAACTTTCTTAGGTCATATGCAAACTGTTACAGCTTGCCCAACTTGCGGTGGCTCTGGTAAGTCGATCTCTAACAGACCTGCCGGTGCCAACGAACAAGGTTTAGTTTATGAGGAAATTGAAACAACTCTGAAAATTCCAGCTGGTGTTCAAGAAGGAATGCAATTGTCTATCTCTGGTAAAGGTAATGCTGCTCCTGGTGGCGGTATTGATGGCGATTTGCTCATCTTAATCGAAGAAGAAAAACATCCTGAACTAGAAAGACAAGACCAACATGTTATTTATAATCTGGCTATCAGTGTTATTGATGCTATTTTAGGTTGCTCTGTTGAAGTGCCTACCGTAGATGGTAAAGCTAAAATAACCATCGATCCAGGTACCCAAAGCGGAAAATTATTAAGACTTAGAGGCAAAGGTTTTCCTGAAGTTAATGGATACCATACTGGCGACCAAATCATTAAAGTCCATGTTTGGATTCCGAAAAAATTAAGTTCCGAAGAAACCGAAATGCTTAAAAAACTTCAAGCTTCAGAAAATTTCTCTTCTAAGAATGCTAAAAAAGAAAAAGGCTTCTTCGATAAAGTTAAAGACTGGTTCTAAGTAGTTTTATTAATAATTTATTGCGGGTATTGTTATACAAATAAGGCGCTAAACTTGTGCTATATGTAATATAACTTCTACGGCTTTTTCCATATCCTGAACACTTACATACTCGCGTCTCGAATGGATAGCCATTTCTCCAGTAAAAATATTTGGACATGGCAGTCCCATAAACGATAATCTCGAACCATCTGTGCCGCCTCGTATACTTTCTATCACTGGATTTAATCCGGCTTTTATATAAGCTTTTCGAGCATTTTCCATAACATGTGGATTCTGGTCCAAAATCTCTTTCATATTGCGGTATTGTTCTTTAAAAATTGCAGTATACTTTGCGCCTGGAAATGCTTCAATGGTTTTCTGTGCATAGGTTTCTAAATCGGATTCGTGTTGGCTTAACTTTTTGGTGTCGAAATCTCTTACAATAAATTGTATCGTCGCTTTTTCTACTGCTGGCTCGAAATGAACCGCGTGTACAAATCCTTCCATGCCACTTGTCGCCTCTGGACACCATGCGTCTTTTGGTAGTGAATTCATGAAATGGGAAGCTATTTTTATTGCACTTACCATTTTGCCTTTTGCATACCCTGGATGAGCACTGATACC
>JADLHV010000023.1 GCA_020848595.1 Bacteroidia bacterium | reverse complement strand
CAGTTAATGCCTACGCTTATCCATAGAAATTTAATTGATTCGCAAAAATATAAAAATGATGTTCTAAGCATCGGTATTGGCGGAAGAAATAAAATTACTAGAAAAACAGCTATCACTTACGAGTATTTTTATGTTTTACCTGGTCAAATTAAGGAAACTTACTATAATTCTCTCTCTCTTGGATTTGATATCGAAACAGGTGGTCACGTTTTTCAATTGCACTTTACCAATAGCCGTGGAATGAACGAAAAAGGTTTTATTACCGAAACGGATGGCTCGTGGTTAAAAGGGGATATTCACTTCGGATTCAATATCTCGAGGGTGTTTTATATCGGACGTTAAGTCGATTTATATAGCTTACTTTCGTTCAATTTTGATTGAATGTATTTTCTCATCTTGCAAAGAAATTTGTTAGATTCTATTCTATAGTTTGATACTTCTTAGTGTATGAATTGTATTTAATACACTCCATGTAAACTGTTTACAACTCACTTGAGTTAAAACTATCTAGCTTACTAACTTTGTAGGTCTATAATTATGCCATGAAAAAGTCATTAAAATTTATAATACCGGTGGTGATTATCAGCGCTTGTGTACCTCAAAGAAAGCTCGATGATTTGCAAAAACTTTATGATGTTTGTCAACAAAATAAAGCATTGACTACAGACTCTTTATTGAATGCTAGAAATAGTCTCGATAACTGTAATCTGTCTAATATAGGCTTGCAAGCGCGTATGCTCGGTTTACAAGCCGATTCTCTAGAATGCTTTACCGCTTTGCAGAGAACTCAAAAACTCTACGAACAATCGGAACAAACCTCTCAAAAAATTATCGATAATAATCGTTACGAAAACGAAAAATTATCGGCTGAGTTGAATGCTAAAAACGAAGCACTTAAAAACAAAGAAAAGGAACTCAATGAAAAAGAGTCTTCTTTGATGATGTCGCAAAATAAAAATAGAGAGCTGTCTTCTAGTTTAGCCACCACCGAAGCGGATCTTAAAATTAGAGAAAAGCGAGTTAAAGAGTTAGAAGCAATTCTAAAAGCAAAATACAGTGCTGTAAATGCTTTAAAAGCAATTGTTCAAAAAGCTTTACTTGGATTCCAAAATCAAGGTCTAACGGTTGAAACAAGAAACGGTAAAGTGTATGTAAGTATGGAAGAGAAATTAATGTTTAAATCGGGCTCTATTGATGTGGATTCTAAAGGTGTTCAAGCACTACTAGAACTCGCTAAAGCACTTAATCTTAATAATGATGTTAGTATCCTCGTTGAAGGTCATACCGATAACGTGCCTATGCGCTCGCCTTCTATTAAAGATAATATGGATTTAAGTGTTTTAAGAGCAACTTCTATCTCAAGAATATTAATAACTCAAGGTAGTGTCGATCCTAAACGCATTACTTCTGCTGGCAGAGGCGAAAACTATCCGGTGGCGTCTAATGATACTCCAGAAGGTAGAGCTAAAAACAGAAGAACAGAAATTATATTGACACCTAAATTGGATGAGCTATTCCAAATTTTAGGTAACTAATAAGACTGTCGGTCAAAAGCGTAAAACCGTGTAGTGAAGCAATTCTTACACGGTTTTTTTATGTCTCTTTATTTATGATTACTATCAGATTAGTTTTCATAATTATATCAGCTATAAATCCTATATTTGATATTTAGATATTTATTAAATCTATTTTGAAATCACTCTATTATATACCCTTAATTTTATTATTTACAATGTGTAATTCTAAATCGACTATGCTCCAAACTGTAGAATCTGTAGATTTAGAAAAGTACGCTGGTAAATGGTATGAAATTGCCTCATATCCTCAAAGTTTTCAAAAAGGATGTCACTGCACTTCGGCTGAATATACGCCAACTGATAAAGGGTATATCATCGTTGAAAACAGATGCATTAAGGACTCCATCAATGGCAAGGAATCGTATATAAAAGGGAAGGCTTTTGTTCAAAAAAACTCGGGTAATGCTAAGCTAAAAGTTCAATTTTTTTGGCCTTTTAAAGGTGCTTATTGGATTATTGATTTGGCTAGCGATTATAGCTATGCTGTCGTTAGTCATCCCAATAAAAAGTACTTGTGGATTTTAAGTCGAACCCCTAAAATGGATGAAGTAATCTATCAAAAAATTCTAACTAATCTTAAAGCATTGAATTTCGATTTAGATAAAATTGAATTGACAGCTCAAAAAGAAATTATTGCTGAGTAGAATCTTTGAATCTTTATTAACTGTATTTTATTTGATATTAAATCTCAATCCAAAATAGGCTCTTATTCCTTGGTTAGGGGCATATACATAACTCGGATCAAAGGTTAATGCATAAGGATTTGTTTGAGTCGCCATAACCTGACCATTGGTGTCATATTGAACACGCTTATCAAATGGGTCGTTGGTTCGGGCAATGATAAATGGATTGCCATTGCTGGGTAAAAAATTCAAAATGTTTTTAATGCCTCCATATATTTCAAAGCGCTTTATTCCCGTATAATGCAGTTGAATGTTTTGTAAACTCCACCAAGGTGATTGTTCATCGCGAGGGTCTAATGGTCCTACAAGAGGTAAGCGCATCGGACTGTAAACATTACCTGTATAATGTAGAGCTAAATCTATTTTTTCGATTTTATATGAAACACTCCAGCTGCCGGTTAGTTTTTCAGTTAGAATTTGATAGGTCTTTATTCCATTATTAGTTGATGTTACATCCATATACGTAGCACCCACCAGTATTTTTAAACCATTGAGAAAGGTATAATCTAGATTCGCAGATATCCCTTTACTTTCTGCAAATCCATTGATGTTATCGTAGATAATTTTATTGGGATCTATATCGTAATTGGCAATTATTCTATTGTTGAAATATGTGTACCAAGTACTAAAATCTACACCTAAAAATGAAGTGTTTTTAAAATAGTGTTTCTTTAAATAATTAATATTGATATTGTAAGTCTTTTCTGGTTTCAATTCGTTTTTTACTTCTACTGTTCGAGCACCAGTTAATGAGGCATGGTCTTCTGTAAAGATATTGACGACTCTAAATCCAGTGCCCGCATTTATTCTCAAAATATTTAAAGGGTTAACTATCCATTTGTATGCCAATCGTGGGGTGTAAATGTGCTTGTGTATTTTGTTGTAATCGTATCTAAATCCAAGAAGAACTTTGTGTTTTTCTTTCAATGAAATCTCATCTTGAATAAAAATTCCAGGCAAAACTATTTTATCTGCTTGAGTTGTAGCAGTGGTATTATCATCGTAAAAGGTATAGCGCAGTGCCGAACCCAAAAGCAAATCGTGTTTCTTGATTTTTTTGTCCCAAGTTAATTGCGAAAATGCAATTCGTTGAACCGCATTGTATATAGTAGTGCCATATCGACTGTCTTGATTATGGTCGTTATAACTAAAGGATAATAGAACTTTTTCTTTTAGAGGTAATGCATACTGACCTATAAATTCCCAGCGTTTAGTGTAAATACTTTCGCCATATAAGCTATCTCCACCTCTAACTTCTTTAGTCCATCGTATGTCTCCACCCCAGCGGTCTTCGTTAAAATACCGTCCAGCCAAACTGAAAATTCGATTGTTTTTGCGTTGAATATTCCACTTTTGAAATACAGATATTCTTTTTTGTAAAGTGATATCAGTGAAATTATCGGCATTCTTGTCCATGATATGGTTATAATGATAAAAATTAAGTCCAGTTAAGACACTCACTTTTTTACTCGCATTAAATTTAAAGCCAAGATCTAAATTATTTTCCAACCAACTGGTACTCATAAAATCTACAGCCAATCGAGGCGCTCTTTGTGGATTTTTAGTAATAATATTAATCAAGCCCCCTACAGCTTCACTGCCATAGAGAGAAGAAGCTGGACCTTTTACAATTTCGATGCGCTCAACTAAACTATTTGGAATGCCAGAAAAACCATATACGGTAGATAAACTACTAACAATGGGCATACCATCTATAAGCACCATAGTATACGGACCTTCTAAGCCATTGATATGAATATCGCCTGTATTACAAATATTACAGTTTAATTGAGGTCGAATGCCATTGATGTTTTGCAAAGCATCGAATATACAAGCACTAGGATTTTTCCTAAAAAAAGTGTTGTTATAGACTTCCACTGGCACAGGACTTTCCAAACGATTAGCGACTTTCATTGTACCAGTTACAACAACTTCAATTAAATCATTGATATTCTCCTTAAGTTCAAAGTTAATTTCTAAAATCGAATGACTTTCATTAATCGTAATGGTTTTAATTTGAGTGAAATAACCCACCATAGAAACCTTGAGTTTGTATTGGCCTTTATTGAGATTTTTTATTTGATAAAAACCAGTACTATCAGAATTAGCAGAATGATTAGAACCTAAAATAGACACTTCGGCAAGAGCAATTTTACCAGTACTAGAAGAAATAACACCACTGACTTCAGCATTTTGAGCGTTAAGGTCGACAATAAAAGCTAACAGCAAAGGAATAATTCCATATAATTTCATTTATAACAGTAATTTGATTTGCAAAACTAATAAAGTTAAGCTTACCTAACAAAAAAAGTTGAAAATATTTTCTTACATTTGTCGAATGGTATCAATAACCGAAGAAAATTATTTAAAATCATTGCTTCAATTGCGTTTAAACAAAGGCAAAGAAGAAGGAGTGGGTACCAATGAATTAGCAGAATATTTAAGTATTAAACCAGCGACAGCAAATGATATGCTTAAAAAACTGAAAGAAAAGCAATGGGTAGATTACGAAAAGTATGGTAAAATATTTTTAACGAAGAAAGGGAAGAAGATTGCCATAGAAGTTTTGCGCAAGCACCGACTTTGGGAAACATTTTTATACGAAAAACTATCATTTACCTGGGATGAAGTACATGAAGTTGCCGAACAACTAGAGCATATACAATCTATAAAATTGATAGATAAAATAGATGAAATGTTAGGTTTCCCAGAGTTTGATCCCCATGGAGAGATAATACCCAAGAAAAATGGAGAGTTTAAAATTCATTTCAAAAAGACATTAGATGAAATTGCCATTGGCGAGAGTTGTAAAATGGTATCCGTGAATGACAACAGCACCACATTCTTGCAATATGTTGTAAAAGTAGGCTTAGGCATAAATAACACCATTAAAGTACTATCAAAACAGAGTTACGATGATTTAATAGAGATAGAAGTCAACGGACATATATCCAGTGTCAGTCAGAGATTTGCCAAGAACATATTTGTAATATGTAAAAATTGCGAGACCTCAAAAACTTGCTCCAATAAACATTTTGAGCATACGGATTGATTATCTGAAAAGCATTTTAGATTTCGTAGAATCCTTGGTATTAGAATATTTATGTTTTAGATAGCGTTGAATATTATAGATATTAATAGACAAGGCGAGTTTAGCGCTAAAATCGTGTCTATTGGGAAGAAATTGATTTTCGGACAAGATCGGAATATCGTAACCATAGGCAATATTCAGGCTAACACTAAGAGTAGAATGTCTCGAAAACGGAGCACTATTAAAACGCAGTCCCAATTCAGGTTTAAGATTTAGACCGAAACTTTCCATCATACTAAAAGCCACCGGCGAAATTCCCCAATACGGTGTCATTAAAAGATCAGGACGGTGCACCAAGCTTTTAAAGTATCGCACACTCAAGGCATAATTATCTTTATTAAAATGGTCGAGTCGAATACCATAACCCTTAAAAGAAGCACTAGTACAATTACTTCTAAAATTTTCAAAAGAGACATCAAATAAAGAGTAGAAATCTTGATTTAAGCGATACGATTGTCCCCAATACAAAGAAATATGTTTAGCTCTAACAGAGTAGACACCAAACCCAAGACTAGGCACAAACAAGAGGAATAAAAAGCAATATTTCTTCATTTCAAAACATTACAAAAGCCAAAGAAAACCATTAACACACGAATATATAAATTAAAACCCAAACCCCCACACGAAACTTAATTGTGGCATAAGCCCAGTATCCTCAATAACTATTAAGGAACTAGGAACTAGGATTTAGGATACAGGGGGCTTGACAGTAGCAGTAGTTTTTAACTTAATAACTTAATAACTATTAACTAACTAGGATACAGGGGCTTGACAGACTTAATAACCAATAACTTAATAACTCAATAACCAAACAGGAACTAGGGGGCTTGACAGAAGCAATTGTTTACACTTAATAACTTATT
>JADLHV010000022.1 GCA_020848595.1 Bacteroidia bacterium | reverse complement strand
GAAAGTCCGCATTTTACTCGAATCACTTTTCTCCGGATGACGCTTATTTGAGCCTAAATTATATAATCCAAGGTGAAATCGACCTAGGAATAAAATTCGTCTATTAGGCTTGTGTTTAATGTATAATGATTTGTCATCATCTATTTTAGAAAGCAGTGTATTAAAAATTGTATTTCCTGAATCGCTGGTCTTAAGTTTGTTTTTTACTAATAAGTATTTACCTTCGGGGACCAATTTAGTGGTCTTGCAAGACGTGATAAATAGCACGCTCATAACCGCTAAAATCAGCAGGACATGATAAGTAAAGCCGCCATTCGTTTTGTTAAGAGTCTTCAAGATAAGAAACAAAGACAAAAATATAACCAATTTATTGTTGAAGGTGAAAAAAGTATTACCGAATTGTTGAAAAGCCAATTCCGAATTGTTAAATTATATGCTGTTCAGGCTTGGTTAGAGGCGAATATTTTAAATATTGATAAGATAGATGTAGATGTTGTGGATTCTGCTGAACTTAAACAAATGTCTTCTCATCAATCGCCTCAAAATGCTTTAGCAGTAGTTGAGTTTAAACACCCTGAGTCAATAAGTAGCGAGGATAAATTTGTAATTGGATTAGATGAAATTCAAGATCCAGGAAATTTAGGTACCATCATTCGAATAGCAGATTGGTATGGTATAAAACATATTGTATGCAGTAAAGGCAGCACAGATCTCTATAATCCAAAGTGTATCAATTCTACTATGGGGAGTTTTTTAA
The DNA here is from genome assembly GCA_020848595.1 of Bacteroidia bacterium. GTDB lineage: Bacteria > Bacteroidota > Bacteroidia > NS11-12g > UBA955 > JABMMZ01. The sequence continues at coordinate 6,733 of JADLHV010000022.1, read as the reverse complement.
GAGTAAATGTACATTATGGAGATATTGTCGAATATTCGAAATCGGCCAAACTCCCATTAATGGTAGCTGTTTTATATGGCGTCAATATACATCAAGGGGCTTTACCTAAGAAGGGACTGCTTGTTATTGGTAACGAAGGTCATGGAGTAAAAAATGATATCATACAACAAGCCGCACATCTTTTAACAATACCTAGATTTGGAGAGGCCGAATCACTCAATGCCGCCGTTAGTACCGCTATTTTATTAGATAATTTAGTGCGTTAAATTAGCCAGGAACGTCTGGAACTTCTATTCTTAAATCGCCATGTCCATCGGCAAAACTAATATTTAGAAACACAGTTTTGATATGCTCGTTGATTTCATTCGTATCAAATGGGTCTAAGTTTAATACTTTTTTTAATGCATTATAGAGTATTAAGATTCTATCGGCTTGAATATCTATTTGTAAACTGAGAGCAAGGTCAGAAAATTTTTTGAACTCAATTATGAAACCTAGGTCATTTATAATTTTCTCGCAATCTGAAATTACGCTTACTCTATTGCCATGACCAACGGCACTCCAAAAAAGTGAATGAGAGTGGTGTGACTCAAATTTATTATCCATAGTTTAATTTTTAAGGAATTAATTCCAATCTTTATTCAAAGTTAGCATTTAAAATTTAATCTTTAAAAATGATTTAAGTCAAAAAAAAAGCCCCGGAAAAACCGAGGCTCTTAAAATATATTTTATGAAAATTATTTGTCTTTACAACAAGCTTTCTTCTCTTTACCTTCTTTGTGAGCACAAGCTTCACCATTTTTACCCGCACAAGCCTTATCGTTCATGCCAGCACAAGCTTTGCCATTAGAATGGTGTTTAGCAGCGCAAGTTTCACCGCAATTCTTCATGCATTCGTCTTTAGAAAGGCACTTTTTACCACAAGATTCCATGCATTGACCGACAAACTCACCTTTATCATTGTATAAACTTTGGCAATGTGCTTTTTGAGCTGAGTCACAACCCATACTATCGCAATATTGAGCACATTGTTCTTTAGTCATAGTAGCGCAAACACCCATATCGCATTTACCCATTTCCATTCCGTGGTGTTGACCTTTATCGGCGCAGCAAGCATCCATAACCATTTCTTTTTTGCAGCAATCGTCTTGAGCGGCACCATGTTGAGAACCACCAGTAGAAATATGAGGAGCGATAACCAAAGAAACAATACTCATTAATTTAATAAGAATGTTCATTGATGGTCCAGAAGTATCTTTAAAAGGGTCACCAACAGTATCACCAGTAACAGACGCTTTATGAGGTTCAGATTTTTTATAGAAAGTTTCGCCATTAATAACGACACCTTTTTCGAAAGATTTTTTAGCATTATCCCAAGCACCACCAGCATTAGATTGGAAAATTCCCATTAAAACACCAGAAACAGTAACACCAGCTAAAACACCACCTAGCACTTCTGGTCCGAAAATGAAACCAACGAGTAAAGGGGTAATTAAAGCAATAGCACCTGGAAGCATCATTTCTCTTAAAGACGCTTTAGTAGAAATAGCAACACATTTTTCGTATTCAGGTTGAGCTTTATATTCCATGATACCTGGAATTTCGCGGAATTGACGACGAACTTCTTGCACCATATCCATAGCAGCTCTACCAACAGCTTGAATACACAATGCTGAGAAAATAAATGGAATCATTCCACCAACGAATAAACCAGCCAAAACTGGAGCTTTATAAATATCAATTGCATCAATACCTGCAATACCAACGAATGCAGCAAATAATGCTAAAGAGGTTAGAGCTGCAGAAGCAATTGCAAAACCTTTTCCAGTAGCAGCAGTAGTATTACCTACAGCGTCTAGATTATCAGTGCGTTCGCGAACTTCAGGAGGTAATTGACTCATTTCAGCAATACCGCCAGCATTATCTGCTATTGGTCCAAAAGCATCAATTGCTAATTGCATAGCAGTAGTTGCCATCATACCCGCTGCCGCTATAGCTACACCATATAAGCCAGCAAAGTAGTACGAGCCCATTATACCAGCAGCTAAAGTTAAAATTGGAACAACTGTAGATTTCATACCTACCGACAAACCACCAATGATGTTAGTAGCATGCCCAGTAGAAGATTGTTGAATGATTGATAAAACAGGCTTTTTGCCCATTGCAGTATAGTATTCTGTTGCAATACTCATAATAGCACCAACCACTGTTCCTACTAAAATAGCCATAAATACGCCCATTTTTGTAAATGTAGCATTACGCAAAATAATATCACCATCAGGTAACATCCACATGACTATAAAATAAGAAGCTATTACAGTAATGATCATCGAAATCCAATTACCTAAGTTTAAAGCATTTTGAACATTAGATTTATCATCTTTAATGGTTACGAACCAAGTTCCTACGATAGAGAAAATGATACCTAAGCAACAAATAACCATTGGTAATAATATAGGAGACAGTCCACCAAAATTATCGACAACGATAACTTCTTGACCTAAAACCATTGTAGCTAATATAGTAGCAACATAAGAACCGAATAAATCGGCACCCATACCTGCCACATCACCTACGTTATCACCTACGTTATCGGCAATAGTAGCTGGATTTCTAACATCATCTTCTGGAATACCAGCTTCAACTTTACCAACTAAGTCGGCACCAACGTCTGCTGCTTTAGTATATATACCGCCACCAACACGAGCAAATAATGCAATCGACTCAGCGCCAAGAGAAAAACCAGTTAATACCTCTATCGAAGTTTTAACCGTATCTTCACCTAAATCAGCGAATATGCTTAAGAAAGCTATAAATAATCCACCTAAACCTAAGATTGCTAAACCTGCAACACCTAATCCCATTACAGTACCACCTGTAAATGAAACTTTTAAGGCTTGTTTTAAACTTGTACGAGCAGCTTGAGTTGTACGTACATTGGCTTTAGTTGCCACTTTCATACCGATATAACCGGCAGTTGCAGAAAAAACAGCTCCAATAATAAAGGCAATACAGATAATCCAACTTGAATGGATTTCTTGACCGTTAACTTCATGGATTGTGCCTGAGTAGGCCAATAAAGCTGCTGCAATAACAACAAAAATACTGAGTACTTTCCATTCAGCTTTTAAGAATGCCATAGCTCCGCTTGCAATGTAACCAGCTAAACGATTCATGTTCTCGTCGCCTGTTTCTTGCTTGTTAACCCATGCCGACTTTACAGCCATTACCAATAATCCGATAATTCCTAATGCCGGAATCAGATATAGAATGTTCATGTTCATAATTTATTTGATATCCAAATTTAAAGGGTGCAAAAATAGGGAAATTGTTTTAAATAATACGATTTTTAAAACTAGATGGTAATAGAAAAAAATAAGTTTTAAATTGTGTTTAATTAATTGATTAACAAGTAATTATAATTTTAATGGACTTTGTAAGTTAAAATTTGATTGAATTTATTTTAACTATTCAGTAATGAATGAACATTATAATTTCAGCTAAATTTAGCTTATTTTCCTAAGCTTATTATCTTGCCATCTTCCATCTCTATTATTCGGTCGGTTCGATCGGCAAAATCCGCGTCGTGTGTTACTATTAGTAAGCTTTGACCAAAAGATTGAGAGAGTTCTTTAAAAATATCAAACACATTTTGACTGTTCTTTTTATCCAAATTACCAGTAGGTTCATCTCCTAAAATAATTATTGGGTCGTTGATAAGAGCTCTAGCTATGGCTACTCTTTGTTTTTGCCCACCAGATAGCTGGTTTGGACGTTTAAGTGCCTCCTTTTCAATTTCTAATATTTTAAGCTTTTCTATGGCTTTTGCTTCTATTTCATCCTTATTGAATTTATTCATCTTTAAGGCTGGTAACATTACATTTCTTAAAACGGAAAATTCATTGAGGAGATAATGAAATTGAAAAACAAATCCAATCTTTTCGTTTCTAACTTTAGCTAATTCAGCTTCTTTTCGTTTAGCCATCGATTGACCATCAATAATGAGTTCACCTTCATAATCCGTATCCATGGTTGAAAGTACATATAATAAAGTCGATTTTCCACAGCCCGATTTGCCTGTAATAGATACAAATTCGCCTTTATCGATAGAAAAACTAATATCTTTTAGTACAGAAATAGTAATTGGATCGTGGAACTGTTTAACGATATTTTTTACTTCTAGAATCTTATTGCTCATTTGCCTCTAATAATTATGACTGGGTCTATTTTACTAGCTTTTTTTGCAGGGAATAAACCAGCGAAGTAAGTTGTTATCAACGAAAAGATTATTCCGATTACATAATATTTTGGATTATAATCTACAGGATAGGTTTCTACAGTTGGCAATGCACTGGTATTAAACGGTATTTGATCTATTCCAGCGGAAGCTAAAAAACCAAAACCTAATCCAGCTAATCCTCCAAAAAATCCTATACTTAATGCGATAGAAACGAAAATATATTTGACATCTTTACCCGAGAAACCTGTAGCTTTTAATATAGCTATAGAATCCATTTTTTCGTAAATCATCATATTTAAAATATTGTAAATACCGAATCCTGCCACAATTAACAAGGTAATTCCAACTGCATAAGATATAGTGGTACGAACCGAGCTCCCCGTTTCAAATTGAGCATTAGCAGTTTGAATATCTTCGGCATCTATTTCAAATAATCGAGCATATTCTTTTGCTACTTTTGGCGCTTGTTCTATAACTTTTAATTTAATTTGAATATCTGTTATATAAGAATTTGGCTTGCCGAGTATTTTTTGTGCAGTACTTATAGAAGTATAGCTCTGTACTTTATCAATATCCGCTAATCCCGATTGGAAATAGCCTACCACTTTTAATTGAACTCTATCGCCTTTTGCTGTTGTTACTTGAATAACATCGCCAATTTTTGCGAGCATTTTGTCTGCTGCTCCTTTTCCTAAAATGATGCTATTGGGAATGTTTTTTAAATCAACATAGTTGCCTTTTACAACATAATCTTGGAAAAAGAATAGTTTGCTCTCAGCCTCTACATCGATGCCATTTATCGCTCCTGTTAAATCTACAGCACCAACATTATAAAAAACTTGAGCCGATATTTTTGGAGCTACACCATTTACTCGAACATCTTTTTTTAGATAATTCATAATTGCAGAAGCATTCCTAATTTCGGGTTTCCCTGCAAATGGTTTTATAGATTCAATAAAATGATGTGTATTGTTTAAAGTAGAATCTTTTTCTATCGGTTGAATTGCGCTCGGCTTTATTTCATTATATAACTTTATATGTGGTGTGCGATTTAAAATAAGTCCATCTAATAGCGTATTAAGTCCATTCATAAAACCTAATAGTGTAATAAACATGGTGATACTGAAAGTTACACCAATAGCAGCTACTAATGTTTGTTTCCACCTTGCTTTAAGTAATTGAAGCGCTATTTCATATATCAATTTAAAGCGGTTCATTCTGGTATTTTAAGCTCGTCTGTTTCTGAAATACCTTGAAGAATCTCTACTTTTTGATAGTCTTTTAAGCCGGTTGTTACATATTTTTTATTGCCACTTTTGTCTATAACGAATGAATCATTTATTAAATATTTACGCGGAATTGTTAAAGCTTTTTCTTTTGTTGTTATGACAATATTGGCCTCTACGGTTAAATTGGGATAAAGTACTGTAGGTTTTTCTATGAATTCGGCTTCAACTGTAAACGTTTTAGTGCGCTCATTCATAATAGGATTTATTTTGGTAATCATTGCTTTAAATGATTTTCCTTTGTAACTATCTAAGGTTATATAGACAATAAGTCCTTTCTTTATTTTTACAATATCGTATTCATCAACTTGTAGATTAATAATAAATTCGTTTGCCGATCCAACTACAGCTACAGGTGTTTGAGGACCAACCATTTCTCCAACTTCTTTAAGTATTGTATAGATTCTACCATCTAAACTGCTCCTAACAAAATGATCGTCGTTTAAACTAGAACTGAGCATGAGATTTGTTTTGGATTGTTGATCGCTAAATCGCAATTGTTTCTTTAAATCGCGCAGTTTATATTGAATCGACTTATAGTTGCTTTTTGAATTGATATAATTTAATTCACTTTGTTCGAGTTGCAATTTACTGCCAATGTTTTGCGACCAAAGAGCTTTTTGTCTATCGTATAATAAGGAATCTTGAATTAGTTTTTTTTGAGCTAGGTCTATGCTAGTTTCTAAATCTCTCAGCTTGTCTTGATTGTTTTTTAAATCTGAAAATTCGGCAGCTAGCTCAGCATTTGCTCTGTTATAGCGAGAAGATTCATTTGAGATAGAAAATAATATGGATGAAATAGATACTGAATCGCCTTCCGATACATAAATTTTTTCTAGAATTCCACTCGTTTTAGGGAATACTTGATATTGTCCTTTGCTGCTAATTGTCCCTGATGCATATACCGACTCTGAGATTGGTTCAATAAGTGGTTTAAACGTCTTGCTTTTCTCTGTACAAGAAAAAACAAACAATAGAATCAAACCAGTAAGTAAAATTTTATTCACGATTCAAATTTAAAACATATCCAATCATTTAAAACAGACTAATGTCATTTTAGTTCATTTATTTTCTATTTATTGAAAGCTTGTCTCAAAATTTTCACATCTCTGAAACTAGAATTGATGTTAAAGTGAAAATTATTGCTGCTAGATAGTTCTACACTTTCAAGGTAGTAACTCTAAGATTAACTAAAAAATAGCTATTG